>CANBTZ010000021.1 GCA_947372495.1 Comamonadaceae bacterium
ATACGCCAGGTACAAACTGAATCCAGCACTGGTGCTGGCCGTTTTGAATTGCTGCGGCTTGCGAAGTGCTTGCCCCACAAAAATGTCGTATTGCAGCTTTTGCCAGAGGGTGCCTTTGGCACCCATCACAGCGCCTGAAAGATTTTTTCCAACAAGGTTGGCGGCACTGGGACCTGAGACATGGCCGCTGTCGAGGCCGATGTATGTCTGCAGGGTTGGGGAGAGGCTCAGTGTGAGGTCGTTGCGCACCAACCAACCTTTTTCTGCGCTGAGCACATTGATGCCGTCAAAGCCTCGGACGGTGTAGCGTCCGCCAATGGCAAACCTGTCTTGCGGGGTGAGCGGTGTTTGGTTGTTCTGCCCTCTCAGCGCCAAGGCATAGCTGCTGTCCTGTCCCCAAAGCTTGAAGGGATGCGTGAGTGACAGATCAGCCAAAACGAGTTTCATGCGCGAAGTACCCTCATCAAACGCTTCTTCCGGAGCAGGCAAAGCACCCCATGCACCAATGCCTTGTCTGTAGGTGAGGCTGCCCTCTACCGTTGTGGCACCGATCATCCGGCGGTGTCCCAGTGTGGCTTCTAGCCCGCTCACGATGCGTTGTTGCGCCTGGACCTCGGTGTCATCGATGTAGTTGTTGGATCTGCGCTGGAACGCCTTCAAGCTGGCGGTGGTTTTACCAGCACTGTCACGCTGGACGATGTGAGAGAGTTTGAAATCCAGCGTTTGGCTGGTGCCGCTGTAGAGGTAGTCTTGGTTGGCACCGGCCACCGTCTGGTGGTAACGGTTGGTACTGAGGGTGGCTGCCCATGTCCAATAACGGAAAGGCACAGAGTAGTGAACAATGACGCCGTGAGTGCCCCGTGGCCCCGCATCTGCACCACCCAGGCCATGGTTAATGGTCGTGTAAAAGAGATCACTCAGACCCAGCGGGTTGTCCAGACTGTAGGTGAAATTGCCCAGGTATTTGCCCGTGTTACGCAGCCCACTGTCGTCCATGCCTAAGGCTAATCGCCACGTTTTGGCTTGTTGGTAACTGATGACCAGGTCGCTATAGCCAGGCTCTCTGGCAGGTGCAATCTGGATATCGGCTTCAGCGGTAGGAACACGTTTGAGGTTTTCGAGTGCTTGCTCAATGTCGCGCAAGTTGAGCACATCGCCCTGACGAGCAGGTACGGCATTCCACTGACTTATGGTGGTGTTCGTGCCTTCACTCCAACGCAGTCCATTGACTCGGCCCGTGGCGATGGTCAGGGTCAATGTGCCGGCTTGCAAATTTTGAGGAGTGGCCAGAACTCGGCTGGTGACAAACCCTCGCTCGATCAAAGCATTTTGCAACCGGTCAATGACGGTCTGAATACCTTGCGCCCCCAGACACTTGCCCTGTGCAGGGTCCGCTGGTGCCAATAGTGTGTGCCCGTCGGCATGGGCAATCAACCAATCAAACTGTTCTGCGTCATTGCTTTGAAATACCAGTGTCTGAACCTCAAAGCAAGGGCTCTCTGCTTCGGGCAGTCGAGGCGATTTTTTGGTGGGTGCGTCTGTTAGGAACACATCGCGCGCAGTGCTTTGCTGCTGTTTTTGCTGCTCTTGCCTTTGTGCGGCGCGCCGCTCCTGGTCCAGAGATTCGCGTTGTATGTCTGGCACTGCTTGAGCGTAGGCACTTTGCGTAGAGAAGTGCACTGCGCCAAGAGCCAGACAAGCCGTTGAAGCCCACGCAACTGTCTCTGAATAGAGCTTCTTTTTCTTTTGGATCGCGGACTTCATTTTCACTTTGAGGCTGTGCACTCACAGCAACTTGACGGCGGAAATGAATTCTATTTTCTAAATATTTAGATTTGAAAAATGAAATATTAATTTGTATTAGAACAATTCCTAAAAACGGGTGTAGCAGCTACTTCGCAATGGGCGTCATTAAGCTGACCGAGGTGATAACGCTGAAATCAAGCCACGACCTTGACGCCCTTCTACTTTTGTAGGGTGAACACCCATGGCGATGACACAGCAACCGCGGCCTCGCCCCGAGGGCGGGGTTTTTACAGAAAAGTACCGCACCCTTCGCGGGCCGAGGTCAAGCGCTCATCAAGCGCCGATCTCCATCATCGCTTTATCCACCTCGAGCGCACCCTACTCTGGCCCTGCGCGCAGCACCAGCGCACCGGACAGGCCAGTCACCTGCGCCAAAGCAGCGGCCAAGCGCTCGGGGGGCGGGACCCACAATTCATGTCCATCAACCCAACAAATGCCCCGTCTTCACAAAGATGGTGCAACCCTCTTTGCTGAAGGGCTGGTGCATGCTCATGTGAGGGCTTCTGATCCATGTGCCGGACGGATAGCGTCCATGTTCATCTTCAAAGACGCCATCGACCACAAAGATCTCTTCACCGCCAAAGTGCCTGTGTGGATTGAAGTAGGTTTGAGGTGCCCATCTCACCAAAGTCGATCCACTGCCCTGCCGCATGAGCGGCATCACACTCAAACCAGGCACCATGCCTTGATGCCAAAGTGCAGTTGTCGTATCCACCACTTCACGCTCTGATGGGTCCACGCCCAGGTGTCGCAACTTCACAAAAAGCGTGCAGCCGGTTTGGCTGTGCGGTGCATGTGAAGAGCCGGGAGGATTCATGATGTAAGTGCCAGCAGGGTGGTCGCCCGTCTCGTCACTGAACACCCCGTCCAACACCAATATCTCCTCACCCATGTCATGGGTATGGGTGGGGAACTTAGAGCCGGGTTGATAACGAACGACAGACGTTGCTTTGGCGACCTCGTCACCTGTGCGCTCAAGCATCCGACGCTCAACCCCTGATTGGGGGCTGGGCATCCAAGGCAGATCATGGTGGTTGATCACGACCCGTTTGCTGTAATCGGCATGGATATCCATCGATGGCATTTCAGAAGAATTGATAAACACTTCAAAGCATAGCAAGGTCGTGGCATGGCCATTCGGCTTGACCCCATGACATCGTTAGCTTTACCGCACAATCGTGTCCATCGCTGGATTCCCCCCTCACAAAGCCTGACACCACCTTGCGGCTGGCTGTGGCCCCTTTGGCGCACTGTCTGGCAAGCGATACTCGGCAGTCCTTGGCCTGCTCAACTGCGATTCACCAAATGACTCACCTGAACATCAAGAAACTGCTGTTGACCAAGTGGACCGCCGTGACACCCGTCGCCAAGCAAAAGCATTTTTTGGTCAGCCGCGTGATTCAACCCGAATTGGATACAGACCCCATTGAGTTTGTCGAAATCGAGGCCGTGTTCTCCAAGGCCAAACAGATCATTCCATGGCGCGACCTGCGCAACGATGGCATTTGGCTGCAAGGCTGGGTATGAAGTGGCCCGCCCGAATTGAGAAGAATCACCAGCTTGGATGGTTTTTGCCTGCTCCACCTGGACTTGGGTGTGCAAGATGCTGCAGGGGTTTACCTGAAGAAACTGTTTGAATGATCAGACACACGAAGACAGCAAGGCTGCGGTCGCAACTGGAAGGTCGTGCGCCACCCTGCTGTTCCTGAACAGACAAAGCAAATGGGCTGGCTCAAGCGCCATGCGCCTTCATCGCCTTGCCCACTTCCATGGCCCCTTGCTCTGACCCCGCGCGCGGCACCAAAGCACCGGTCATGTCGGTCACCTGCGCCAGCGCAGCGGCCAGTCGCTCGGGGGTGTCGGGGCCCACGCCCAGGTACACGCCCTGGGTCAGTGTGATCTGCGCCGCCTCAAAGCCGCCCGCGCCTGCACACAAGATGGTGCGGTTGGGTGCGTCCTCACTGGCCATGACCAGCATGGCGGGCACCACGGCGCTGGGCTCCAGCGCCTTGAGCACGGCTTCGGGCATCAGGCCTTCGGTCATGCGGGTAGCTGCAGTGGGGGCCAGCGCGTTGACGCGGATGTTGTTTTTCTCGCCTTCGATCGACAGGGTCTGCATCAGGCCCGCCAGCGCCATCTTGGCTGCACCGTAGTTGGCTTGCCCAAAATTGCCATAGAGGCCGCTCGACGAAGTCGTCATCACCACGCGGCCGTAGTTTTGCGCCTGCATGATGGCCCACACGGCCTTGGTGCAATGCACCGCGCCCATAACGTGCACATCCATCACCAGCTTGAAATCGGCCAGCTCCATCTTGGCAAAGCTTTTGTCGCGCAAGATGCCTGCGTTGTTGACCAAAATGTCAACCCGGCCCCAAGTGTCCATGGCCTGCTGCACCATTTTTTGCACGGCTTCAAAGTCGGTGACCGAAGCGCCGTTGGCGATGGCTTCGCCGCCTGCGGCGCGGATCTCGTCGACCACGGCCTGCGCCGCTGACACCGAGCCGCCCACACCATGCACATCACCGCCCAGGTCGTTGACGACCACTTTGGCACCGCGTGCAGCCAACGCCAGGGCGTGCTGTTTGCCCAAACCGCCGCCAGCGCCGGTCACGATGGCCACGCGGCCTTTGAAATCAATGCTCATGGGATTCATCCTTGTTCGTTGGGATCAGAAAATGCACGGCCTGTCATGTCCTTGACACTTCAAGGCCTGTTGTCAGTGTCTACTCTAACGGACCTCTTCACGCGGCACTGTAGCCCGCTTGACAGTGCCTCCTCAACCGATGCCAACGCATCGATGCACCTTCAGATCCCCATGGAACTCAACACCGAAATCATCACCACCCCGCCACTCGATGCCGCCACCGTGATCCTGCTGCGTGACAGCGCCGAAGGCCTGCAGGTGCTGCTGATGCGCAGGCACCAAGCCTCCAATGTGCTGGGCGGCGCTTATGTGTTCCCCGGCGGCAAGCTCGATGCCGCCGACCACCATCCCGAACTGATCGCCCGCTTGAGCCAAAGCCCGGCGCAACTGCAGCAGCGCTTGAATGAACCCGAACTGGCCCCCGATCGGGCCGCTGCGCTGTTCATGGCGGCCATTCGCGAGGCCTTTGAAGAATCCGGCGTGCTGCTGTGCCAGTCGGCTGCGGGTGCTGACGCAGCGCAAGTCAGCGCGCTGCAACAAGCCCTGGCCCAGGGCCAGAGCTGGGGTGCGGCCCTGCAAAGCTTGGCGCTGCAAGTGCAGGCAGAGGCCTTGGTGCCTTGGTCACGCTGGATCACGCCGCGCCAGGCCTCGGTCACCAACAAGCGTTTTGACACCCGATTTTTTGTGAGCCATGTGCCCGAAGACCAGATCGCCCAGCACGACAACCACGAGACCACCGACAGCGTTTGGATCAGTCCTGCCGCTGCGCTGGGCCGCTACGTGGCGGGCGAGATCGAGTTGGCCCCACCGCAGATCATGAGCCTCGTCCACCTCAAACAGCACGCCAATGCCCACAGCGTGGTGGCAGAAGCGCAGCTGCGCAAGCCGCCAGTGATCCAGCCCGAGCCCTTTGACCAAGAAGGCACGCGGGTCATTTGCTACCCGGGCGACCCACGGCATTCGGTCGCAGAGCGGGCCATGCCCGGTCCAAGTCGTTTGCGTTTTACCGGTGGCCGTTTTGAGCCAGAAGCCGGAATTGCCCATTTGCTTGATTAAAATAGAGCATTGAAATATGAAACCTTAATGGTTACTTAAATGCCATGAACACCAGCCCCGACTTCCAGTGTTTGTCAATTTCCCGTGCGATGGAATACATCGGGGACGAGACCGGCGTGATGTCTCTGATGCAAACCCTGCGCCAAAGCCTGAGCGATGATTTGCCTCGCATCGAACAATGCCTGGCCGCAGGCGACGTGTCGGGTGCCAACGAATGGTTGCACCAGCTCAAAGGCTTCACGCCAGTGTTCTGCACTGCCGCACTGGTCGCCGAAGTGGTGAGTGTGGAGGCCTTGAGCAAACACGGCAGCGTTGAGCAAGTACAAGCCGCCTATGCCAAGCTCGCGCCCACACTGGCTCAACTGCAAGCAGAAGTCGACAGCCACATCGCGGCCAACCCTTGAGGACCTCGGCGCACTGAGCGCCGAATGTCATGGCAGCGTTGGGGCCTGGGCCTTGATCCAGGCATCGATCTTGGACGAATCGTGCACCAGCCGCATCTCGTCAAAAGCCTGTTGAGCCTCGGGATAGGCTCGGCGCAAATAGTTCAGCCACTGCTTCATGCGCCCGGCGCGGTGCCGCGGCGTCACCCGCCGGCTCACACTTTGCCAGAACACAGGCATCAGGGCTTTCACCTCGTCCCAGCTCAGGGCTGTGCCAGGGCTTGAGGTCATCCCATCATCGTGCTGGGCAATGGCCAGCGCCAGCCCGGGGTCAGACACCATGCCCCGGCCAATCATCAGGCGCTCGCAGCCCGTGACTTCGCGGCAACGCAAGGCGTCCTGCACGGTCCAGATTTCGCCATTGGCCACCATGGGCAGCTTCACGCACTGGCGCAAATCGCCAATGCGGTCCCAGTACGCGGGCGGCTTGTAACCATGCGCCTTGGTGCGGGCGTGCACCACCAGATCGCTCGCGCCCCCCGCCTCGATGGCCTGGGCGCAGTCCTCGGCGCGGCTGTCGTCCTGGTAGCCCAGGCGCATCTTGGCCGACACCGGAATGTGCGCAGGCACCGCACGGCGCACCGCCGCCACAATGCGGCCCACCAGCTCGGGCTCGTCCAGCAGCACCGCGCCGCCCCGGTGTTGGTTCACCGTTTTGGCGGGGCAGCCAAAATTCAGGTCAATGCCCGCTGGCGCCAGCTGCGCCAGCACGGCCGCGTTGTCGGCCAGGCAGTCCGGGTCGGAGCCCAGCAACTGCACCCGAACGGGCACACCCGAAGGCGTGCGGCTGCCGTTGAGCAACTCGGGCACCACCCGCAAAAACGCGCGGCGTGGCAGCACGCTGTTGGTCACGCGGATGAACTCGGACACGCACATGTCCACCCCAGGCACCCGCGTGAGCGTGTCACGCAGCCCGTGGTCGAGCAGTCCTTCCATCGGTGCCAGCCAAATGCCCACGACGCATCAATCCTGTTGCGGGTTCAACCGAGCGAGCGCTTGAGGCGCAGCTCTTCCACCTTCACACCGCCCAGGGGCACGGTGCGGGCGGTGTTCATCTCGCGCTTGAAGCCTGCGGCGTCAAAAAAGCGCAAGGCCTTTTCGCTGCGCAGCGGCACCCAGACGGTCACATCACTGCAGTCTTCGTCTTGCAGGCCTTCATTGGCCGCGTCCCACAGGGCCAAGCCCACGCCTTCGCCCAGGCGGTCAGGGTCCACATAGATGGCCCAGATTTCGCCTGTGGTGTTCTTTGATTTCGGGTCGCGCGAGCGGTCAAAGCCCACGAAGCCCACGATCTCCGAGCCCTCCAGGGCCACCACCACCTGCGGCTCACCGTATTCGATGGCTTCTTTCCAGAACGACACACGTTTGGCAGGGGGCGTGCTGTCCCAATGGGCATCAGGCACCACGCCTTCGTAAAGGGTGCGGCTGGCGATCAGGTGCAGGTTGGCCACGGCAGCAGCGTCTTGCAAGGTGGCGTATCGGACTTGGATATCGGACATGGATCAAACTCGTGAAAAAAACAGGCTTGGCAGGCCATTCCAACCAAGCGCAAAACCCGACATTGTCGCTGGTTCGGTTATCTTCAAAGGATGAACCTGAATTTCCGTCCCTGGCTGGCTGCCAGTCTGGCCTGTTGGGCGCTGCTGATGAGCAGCCCCGGCCTTGCCCAGAAAACCCGCACCATCGAAGACAACATGGCCGAGCGCACCCGCGCCTGCACCGCCTGCCACGGCGACCAGGGGCACGCCGGGCCTGATGGCTACTACCCGCGCCTGGCGGGCAAACCTGCGGGCTACCTCCACCACCAGCTGCGCAACTTTGCCGAGGGCCGCCGCCACTATGGGCTGATGATCCGCTTGGTCGACCCGCTCTCGGACGCCTACCTGCGCGAGACGGCCGAGCACTTTGCCAGCCTGCACCTGCCCTACCCTGCGCCCACGCCCTCGACCCTCAAACCTGAGCAACTCGCACGCGGTCAGCAACTGGTCACCCGGGGCGACAAGGCCCGCGGCCTGCCCGCCTGCGTGGCTTGCCACGGCGAGCGCCTCACAGGCGCACAACCGAACGTGCCTGGCCTCTTGGGGCTGCCACTGGACTACCTGAACGCCCAACTGGGCGCCTGGCAAACCGGCCAGCGCCGTGCCCATGCCCCCGACTGCATGGCCGAAATCGTCAAGCGCCTGCAGCAGGACGACATCATTGCCGTCTCCAGCTGGTTGGCCAGCCAGCCGCTGCCCATAGACACCCGCCCTGCGGCGCAAACACCCCGACCCGCACTGGATGCAGCCTTTCGCTGCGGCAGCGCGCCCGAGCTGAACGCACCTGCCGGAGGCCGCCCATGAACGCCTCTGTAAACCACAGTCGGTCCAAACTCTTGCGCAACGCAGGCCGGCTCTTGCTCGCGGGCATTGCCCTGCTGGCCGCTGCGGTGGTCTGGGACAACTGGGGTGATCTGCTCACTTCCCCCTCAACAGCCTCAGCTCAACCGAACCCCACCACGCCAGGCACCTTGCAACGCGGCCTGTACTTGGTGCAAGCGGGCAACTGCATCGCCTGCCACAGCGATCGGGGCCGCCCGCAACTGGCGGGTGGCCGCGCCATCGAAACGCCGTTTGGCCCCGTCTACAGCAGCAACCTCACGCCCGACCCCGACACAGGTTTGGGCCGCTGGAGCCCCCAGGACTTCTGGCAGGCCCTTCACCACGGACGCTCACGCGGTGGGCGCTTGCTGACTCCGGCCTTCCCCTACGAGCACACCAGCGTCATCACCCGCGAAGACAGTGACGCCATGTTCGCCTGGCTGCAAAGCCAAAGCGCCGTCCAGCAAGCCCAGCCGCCCCACGGCCTGACTTGGCCGCTGGGCACGCAGGCCGCGCTGGCCGTCTGGCGCAGCCTGTTCTTCAGCCCTGCGCCATTTGCGCCCGACGCCCGGCAAAGCGCCGAATGGAACCGGGGCGCTTACCTCGTGCAGAGCCTGGGCCACTGCGCGGCCTGCCACAGCCAACGCAACGCGCTGGGCGCCACCGCTGGCGTGAGCGACCTGTCGGGCGGCCTCATGCCTATCGTCAACTGGTACGCCCCAGACCTCACCAACGACCGCGAAACCGGCCTGGCGAGTACCCCACTGCCCGAGGTGGTGCGTTTGCTGCGCACGGGCATCAATGGCCAAGCCCACACCAGCGGCCCCATGAGCGAAGTGGTGCAACACAGCCTGCAGCACCTGAGCAACGCCGATGTGCAGGCCATGGCCGTTTACCTGAAGTCACGCGCACATCCGGCGGCGGTCAGCCCAGTCCAGCCCAAGCGCATTCCGTCCACCGTGGCCGAGCGGGGCCTCAAGGTTTACGACCGCCACTGCGCCACCTGCCACGGCGAGCAAGGCCAGGGGGCCCCGGGCATCTACCCGGCGCTCGCGGGCAACCGCGTCGTGCTGCTGGGCGAGCCCACCAACCTGGTGCAGGCCCTGCTGTACGGCGGCTACGGCCCGGCCACCGCCGGGCATCCGCGCCCTTACGGCATGCCGCCCTTTGTGCTGGAGCTGGACGACCGCGACATCGCCGCGGTGCTCACCCACCTGCGCAGCCAATGGGGCAACCAAGCGGGTGAAGTCACACCACTGCAGGTCAACCGCATCCGGGCCGCCAGTGCACAGTGACGAGGATTTATTGCAGGTGGTGCACGAAGATGCCCACCTGCTGGTGCTGCACAAGCCCTCGGGCCTGCTGACCATTCCCGGCCAAAGCCCGCACCAGCAAGACTGCCTAATCACCCGCGCACAGCAGCGCTGGCCCGACGCCTTGATCGTGCATCGGCTCGACCAGGCCACCTCGGGCTTGCTGATGTTGGCGCGTGGCCCGGCCATGCAAAAAACCCTGAGCATGGCTTTTGAGAAACGCCAGGTCCACAAGCGCTACGAAGCCGTGGTGCATGGTCTGCCCGTAACGCCAACCGGTGCCGATGGTTGGGGCGAAATCGACCTGCCCATCCGCATCGACTGGCAAAACCGCCCCCGCAGCATCGTCGACCCCGTGCGGGGCAAACCCAGCCGCACACGCTGGCAGGCCGTTGGCCCGGGTCCTTGGGCAGACACCACACGCTTGGCACTCGAACCCCTCACCGGACGCACGCACCAACTGCGACTGCACCTGATGGCGCTGGGCCACCCCATCGTGGGCGACCCGCTGTATGCCTCCGAGCCCTGGCCCAGCCTGTCGCCGCGCCTGCTGTTGCATGCCTGCAGCCTGCGCTTCGATCACCCGGTCACGGGCGTGGCGCTGGCCCTGTCACATCCGGCACCGTTTTAGGGCTGCGCCTTTCGGACAATCGGCAGATTCCACTCCAAGGACAAGCCATGCCCCAAGCCCTTTACATCTTGACCGGTGCCTCACGCGGCATGGGCCTGGCCATGGCCCAACAGCTGCTGCAAGCGGGCAACAGCCTGCTGTGCATTTCTCGCAAGGCCAACGCCGAATTGGCACAAGCCGCCCACAAAGCCGACGTGCCCTTGGCCCAATGGACACACGACCTGGCCGACGGCCAAGGCGCGAGCGAGCGCCTGCGCGACTGGCTGCAAAGCCAGAACGCCAGTGACTTCAGCAGCATCACCCTGATCAACAACGCGGGCGTCATCCCGCGCATCGCCCCGCTCAGCGACAGCGACCCGGCCGAGCTCGCCTGGGCGCTGCGCGTGGGGCTCGAAGCCCCCATGCAGCTGTGCGCCGCCTTTTTGGGTGCGACCGACACTTGGCCACAACCGCGCAAAGTGCTGAATATTTCCTCGGGCTTGGGCCGTCGGGCCATGGCCTCGCAAGCGGGCTACTGCGCCGCCAAGGCGGGCATGGACCACTTCACCCGCTGCCTGGCGCTGGACGAGGCCCTCAAACCCCATGGCGCCAAAGTGTGCTCGCTGGCGCCCGGCGTGATCGACACCGACATGCAGGTGCAGTTGCGCGGCGCGGCGGCCCAAGACTTTCCGGACCAAGAGGGCTTCAAGCAGCTCAAGACCACGGGCATGCTCAGCAGCCCCGAAGAAGCCGCTTCCAAGGTGCTGGCGTATCTGAACCGAGCCGACTTTGGCACGCAGCCCATCGGAGACGTGCGCGACGCCTGAACCCTGCACTGTCAGGCCTGTGTAGTGATGGGCGCTGACACTGATTGCATTGGCTTGGGTTCACCCTTGGCCATTCCAAATTCCATTTTTTCAATCCTGGAGACAATCCCATGAGCCGTGAAGTTGTTGTTGTCAGCGGTGTGCGCACCGCCATTGGTACCTTTGGTGGCAGCCTCAAAGACATCCCCCCCACCGACCTGGCCGCACTGGTCGTGCGCGAGTCGCTGGCCCGCTCGGGCGTGGACGGCCAAGATGTCGGTCACGTCGTGTTTGGCCATGTGGTCAACACCGAACCCAAAGACATGTACCTCTCGCGCGTTGCAGCCATCCACGGCGGCTGCGCCGAAGGCACGCCTGCATTCAACGTTAACCGCCTGTGCGGTTCGGGCCTGCAGGCCATCGTCTCGGCCAGCCAGGCCATCTTGCTGGGCGACACCGACATCGCCATTGGCGGCGGCGCAGAAAACATGAGCCGCGTGCCCTACGCCAGCCTGAACGCCCGCTGGGGTGCCCGCATGGGTGACACCAAGATGGTCGACATGATGATGGGCGCGCTGCACGACCCCTTCCACAACATCCACATGGGCGTGACCGCCGAGAACGTGGCCGCCAAATACGGCATCACACGCGAGATGCAGGACGCCCTGGCCGTCGAGAGCCACAACCGCGCCGAGCGCGCCACCGCTGCCGGTTACTTCAAGGACCAGATCGTGCCGGTCATGCTCAAGAGCAAGAAGGGCGACGTGGCCTACGCCACCGACGAACATTTCCGCGCTGGCTGCAAGCTCGAAGACATGGCCAAGCTCAAGCCCGTGTTCGCCAAGGAAAACGGCACCGTGACTGCTGGCAATGCCTCGGGCATCAACGACGCGGCGGCCGCCGTGGTGCTGATGGAAGCGGGCGCTGCCAAGGCCCGTGGCGCCAAGCCCCTGGCCCGCTTGGTGGGCTACGCGCACACCGCGCTGGACCCCAAGATCATGGGTGTGGGCCCGATCTCGGCCACACAAGCTGTGCTGAAAAAGACCGGTCTGAGCGTCCATGACCTCGATGTGATCGAGGCCAACGAAGCCTTTGCCGCCCAAGCCTGCGCGGTGACGCGCGAGCTGGGTCTGGACCCCGCCAAGGTCAACCCCAACGGTTCGGGCATTTCGCTGGGTCACCCCATCGGTGCCACGGGCGCTCTGATCACCGTCAAGGCGATCCACGAGCTGCACCGCGTGAACGGCCGCTACGCACTGGTGACCATGTGCATCGGCGGCGGTCAGGGCATCGCAGCGATCTTCGAGCGCATGTGATCTTTGGACGGTCTCGAGCTTGAACTTCGTTCTTGCTCGTGCCGTCACAGGGTGCAGAGACTCATTGGCGTTTTTGCTGAGACCGCCACAGCCAGGCGCAGCGCAGCGCAGGGCTCCTCATGGTTCGTGCCTCACAAAATCGTCGCCCTGCGCTGCGCCTGGCTGCGGCTCCTGGGGCGTTCGGGCTGTGTCGCTCTTGCTGGTTCAAAGCAAGGGCCTAAGTTCTCTGGCATCCGACAGTTGTTCAGCGGCTCCCACCTGTAGGAGCGACGCCCTCGTCACGAAAGGGCCTCTGCAAAGCCCAACTCACAACAAAGGCCGCAACTCCCGCGCCGCCTCCAGCAGCAAGGGCAACCACTTGCGTTGCACCGCGGCGTCTGACAGCTGTTCGGCGGTGCCCACCACATTGAGCGCGGCCAAGGTCTGGCCCTGCATGTTGCGCAGCGGCACCGCCAGCGCGTGGATGCCCAGCTCGTGCGCATCGCGGGCAAGGCAGTGGTCGTCTTGCCGCACCTTGTCGATCAAGGCTTTGAATTTGGCCAGGCCCACTTCGGTTTGCGGCGTAATGCGGGCCAGCTCGCGGCCCTTGAGCCAAACATTGAACTCGGCCTTGGGCCAGCACGCCAGCAGCATGCGCCCGGTGGACGTGGCGTGCACGGGCAAGCGTGCGCCCAAGTGCAGGCCATAGGCCAGGTGCCGAACGGGCTCGGACACCCCTGCGCTGCGCGCCACGATCACGCCCTCATCGCCATCGAGCACCACCGCACTGAAAGCCGCCTGCGTTTGCTGTGCCAGGCGGTTGAGCGTGGGCTGCAGCGTGCGCGGCAGGCGCGAGGTGGCCATGTAGCTGCCCGCCAAGCGCAGCACCCGCGCTGACAGCCAATAGTGGCTGCCGTCGGTTTCCAGATAACCCAGCTCGGTGAGTGTGAGCAAATGCCGCCGGGCTGCGGCCCGGGTGATGCCCGTGCGCTGGGCGGCCAGTGTGGCGTTCAGGCGTTGGCGTTCGGTGTCAAAGGCTTCGAGCACGGCCAGGCCTTTGGCCAAGCCTTCGATGTAGTCCGCTTTGGCGATGGGCATGCTGGGCTTTCTTGATGGGCATCAATTGCGCGATCATCGCACAAGAAAACCGACATTCGCACAAACTTCTTCACCCCCATCGACCAAGGTCGGGCTGATTGCCTAAGCTTGCGGTTTTGAGACATTCCCACGGAGACACCCACATGACCAAAGCCACCCGCACCCAGGTTGCCATCATTGGCGCAGGCCCTTCGGGCTTGCTGCTGGGGCAGCTGCTCCACAAAGCCGGCATCGACGCCATCATCCTGGAGCGCCAGACGGGCGACTACGTGCTCTCACGCATTCGTGCCGGGGTGCTGGAGCAAGTCACCATGGACCTGCTCGACGAAGCGGGTGTGGGTCAGCGCATGCACGCCGAAGGCTTGGTGCACGGCGGCTTTGACCTGTTGTTCAAGGGCGCGCGCCACCGCATTGACATGCACAAGCTCACCGATGGCAAGAAGGTGATCGTTTATGGCCAGACCGAAGTCACCCGCGACCTGATGGACGCCCGCCAGGCGGCAGGCTTGCCCACCGTGTACGACGCACACAACGTGCAAGTGCACGAGTTCGACTCTGCCAAGCCCCGCGTCACTTACGAAAAAGATGGCCAGACCCACACCATCGAGTGCGACTTCATCGCGGGCTGCGACGGCTTTCACGGCGTTTGCCGCGCCAGTGCCCCCAAAGACAAAATCCGCGAATACGAAAAGGTCTACCCCTTCGGCTGGTTGGGCGTGTTGTCCGACACCCCGCCCGTGCACGAAGAACTCATTTACGCCAACAGCACGCGTGGCTTTGCCCTGTGCTCGCAGCGCAGCGCCACCCGCAGCCGTTACTACCTGCAAGTGCCGCTGACCGACAAGGTCGAAGACTGGAGCGACGAAGCCTTCTGGGAAGAGCTGCGCAACCGCCTCGACCCCGAAGCACGCCAACATTTGGTGACTGGCCCCAGCATCGAAAAAAGCATCGCCCCGCTGCGCAGCTTTGTGACCGAGCCGATGCGCTTTGGCCGCATGTTCCTCGCGGGTGATGCCGCGCACATCGTGCCGCCCACAGGCGCCAAAGGCCTGAACCTGGCCGCCACCGATGTGAAGTACCTGTCCACCGCCATCATCGAGTACTACCAGGACAACTCCGAAGCGGGCATCGACGCGTATTCAGAGCGTTGCCTGCGCCGCATCTGGCGTGCTGAGCGCTTCAGTTGGTGGTTCACCAGCCTGATGCACCGCTTCCCCGGCGAAGGCGAAATCTCGCAGAAGTTCCAGGAAGCCGAACTCGACTACCTGATCCACAGCGAGTCGGGCGCCAAAACCATCGCCGAAAACTACGTCGGCCTGCCGCTGGACTTTGGCGACAAGTGACTGTGATGCTTTGAGTGTGGGAGCGACGCCCCCGTCGCGATAGGCTTGTGCATGTCCTCAGGTTCATCCATCGCGGCGAGGGCGCCGCTCCTACAATGTGCAACCATGAGCACTACCCAACCCCTTCGCGGCATCCGCGTCGTCAGCCTGGCCCTCAACCTGCCTGGCCCTGCAGCCCTCATGCGTCTGGCCCAAATGGGCGCGCGTTGCACCAAAGTCAACCCGCCCTCTGGCGACCCCATGCAGCACTACACGCCCAGCGGCTACGACCTGCTGCACAAAGGCGTCAAGCACCAAACACTCGACCTCAAAACCGCTGCCGGCCAAGCCGCGCTGCACAAACTGCTGCCCAGCACCGACCTGTTGCTGACCTCGTTCCGCCCCTCGGCCCTGACCAAGCTGGGCCTGAGCTGGAAGACCCTGCACAAGCAATACCCCACGCTCAGCCTGATCGAAGTGGTCGGTGCCCCTGGCCCGCTGGCCGAGATCCCGGGGCACGATCTGACGTACCAAGCCGAAGTGGGCCTGGTCAACGGCATGGACCTGCCTCCGAGTTTGTTTGCCGACATGGGCGGCGCACTCATGGCCAGCGAAGCCGCGCTCAAGGCGCTCATCTCGCTCAAGACCACGGGCAAAGGCTCGCGCCACGAAGTGGCTTTATCAGAAGCGGCCGCTTGGTTGGCACTGCCCCGCCAGCTGCGCATGACCACCCCCGATGGTGCGGTGGGCGGTGCGCACGCGGGCTACCGCATCTATGCCTGCAAAAACGGCCGCGTGGCCGTGGCGGCACTCGAGCCGCACTTTGCGGTGAGCCTGTGCGAAGCCGCTGGCGTGCAACTGGCGCACCCGGTCAAAGACCTGTTCAAGCCCACGACCCGCAAAGCCATTGAAACATTTTTCGCTAGCCAGACCCGGGCCCAGCTCGACAAGCTGGCCACGGCCAAAGACATCCCGCTGATGACCCTCAAATAAGCCGCAACCAGCGGCGGCCAACTCATTGGCCCGTGAATTGCGGGGCGCGTTTTTCCATGAAATGCGCTACGCCTTCGCGGAAGTCATCACTGGCGAAACTGCGGGCCATCTCGGCGTTGGCCTGGCGGGTGTTTTCTGCCAGCGTCTGGAACGGCGCGTCGTACTGCTGGCGTTTGATCACCGCCATCGAGCGCGGCGACACGTTGTCCACCAAGTCACGCGCATAGGCGTACGTTGCGGCGGCCAAAGCCTCGGGCGCAAACACCTTGTTGACCAAGCCCATGGCCTGGGCCTCAGGGGCCAGCACCTTGCGGGCCGACAGCAGCAAGTCCATCGCGTTGGCGTGGCCCACGATGCGGGGCAGCATCCAGCTCAAGCCGTGTTCGGCAATCAAGCCGCGCCTTGAAAACGCGGTGGTGAACACCGCGTTGTCCGCCGCAAAGCGGATATCGCAATACAAGGCATGCACCAAGCCAATGCCTGCGGTTGCGCCGTTGAGCATGCCGATGACCGGCTTGGGGATCGCAGGGTAAAACCCGTAACGCGTCTGGTAGTCCAGCCGCTGGTTCACATCGAAAGGCTTCGTCCAAGTCGTGGCGGTGATGTCGCTCGGGTCCAGCCCCTTGAGCAAGTCCATGTCGGCCCCCGCGCAAAAGCCCCGCCCTGCGCCCGTGAGCACGATGGCGCGCACGCCGTCGTCTGCGGCGGCAGCGTCCATGGCCTCGCGCACCTCACGTTCCATCACAGCGGTCCAGGCGTTGAGCTTGTCCGGCCGATTCAAGGTGATGGTCGCAATGCGGTGCTCGACGTTGTAAATGATGTCTTGGTAACTCATGGCGGGTCCTTTCAACAAACTGTCTAACAACTCACACCGGGCGTTTGCCACGGGCCAAAAATGCTTGGGTCGCGGGCTGATCGATCAGCTGCTGGCTCCAGCGCTTGAGCACCTTTTCCAGACGCGGCGCAGCCACCCCCAGCTGGACCATGGCCACACCGCCGTTGACCGATTCGCTGTAGTCGCTGATCAGTCCGTCGCGCAGCTCAAAGCGGCTGATGCCATCGATCACCACCTGCCGCCCCGCAAACTCGGGCACCTTGGAGGTGAAGCTCGACAAAGACCGGGCATAGGCCAATGGCCCATGGCAGACCGGATCAAACATCTCCCAGCGGTAATCGGGCCCCGCATCGCGGTGGAACAGGTCGTTCATCATGTGGGCGATGTCGGCCCGACCCGTGTGGTCGCCGTAGATGTAGTCGTGGTACACGCCGTCTGGCGTGAAGCACTGCGCAAAAGCATCGCCATCGCCCGCTTCGGCCGCGGCCGAAAACCGCTTGAGCAATGCCTCGAAATCTTGTTGTTCCATGTCTTTGTCTCCTCGTGTTGTTCTCTTCAATCGGCTCAGGTGTCGGGCAAGGGGTCAGGCAAGCGCTTGAGCGTGCGCACCTTGGACGCGCTGATGATGACGGCCTGCAGGCCAAAACCCAGCACCACGCACCACAGGCTCACAGACACCGGAAAGCTCACCCCCACCACACCGCCCAGCGCAGCCCCCAGCGGGCGTGCGCCCGTGCTGACCACGATGTTGATCGACGTGACCCGCCCGATCATGGCGCGGGGCGTCACCGTCTGGCGCAGCGTGGTCGAGGTGATGGTCCAAATGATCGGCCCGGCCCCAAACAAAAAGTAAGACAGCGCCGCCAACCAGCCGTGTGGCCAATACAAGGTCAGCGCCATGGTGAACGCGGCCAACACCGAGAAATAAGGCCCGAGCAAAATCGCCTGCCCAAACGGCAGCGCCCGCACCACACGCGGCGCGAGCAAGGCCCCCACGATCATGCCAACGCCGTAGCAGGCCAACGTCACGCCCACACCGCTGGCGTCCAGCCCCAGGTCATGAATGGCATAGGGCACATACGCCGCTTGCAGCATGAACCACGAAATGTTCCAGGCGATCGAGCAAAACACAATGGGACGCAGCAAATCGCTCTGCCATACCCACTTGGCACCGTCTTGCAGCTCCAGCAAAGGGTGGCGCGCTGGCATGGCCGCACGCGCAGGCTCGGCAATGCCACGCAGGCACAGCACAGCTGACACCGACAACATGCCCGACAGCACAAAGGCCGCCGATGCCCCGGTCCACGCGATCAAAGCGCCCGCCAACGCCGGGCCTGCTGCAAAGGCCGCGCTGCGTGCCAGCTCCAGCCGCCCATTGGCCCGCGCCAAGCCATCGACCTGCACCAGCGCAGGCACCAGCGAAGGCGCGGCCACACTGAAGGCCACCGTGCCCACCGCCACCATGAAGCCAATCACCGCCAGCGCCAGGATCGACACATAACCTGTGACGATCAGCGCCAGCAAGAGCAGCAAAGCCAGCGCTCGCAGCGACTCGGCCAGCGCCATCAAGCGTGTGCGCGAGGTGCGGTCGGCCAAGAGACCCAGCGGCATCGACAGCAGCAAAAACGGCAGCGACTGGATCGAGGCCAGCAAACCGATCTCGCCAGGCCCCGCCTTGAGCAGCAGCACCGCCACGATGGGCACCGCGGCCAGGCTCAGCTGCTCGGCCGATTGGGCCAGCAAGTTGGACCAGGCCAGTCGCCTGAAGGATGCAGAAAGCGCTTGGGACATCAAAAACCTTTCGATGAAACGCATCCTAAAGCGTCAATGCCGCCAACCGAGTCACGTTGGCTCACGGCCACCGATTCGGGTGTGTCTGCCGTGCGTGTGTCTGGCTGTCTCCAAGGCGGCTGAACCGGGCCATGGCTGAGGGCACCTGCGGGTCTGCACCCTTGAAGACCTGGCCTGATTCCTGTTCAATCTTGGCAACGGCCCCTCTGGGCTGCCTGCAAAACTGGACACCCATGAACCGCACCCTCACCCTTCGCCACAGCCTTTGGGCCGCTGCCCTGCTCAGCCTGGCCAGCCACAACACCCAAGCCCGCGTCACCCGCATCGTGATCGACGACACCCGGCCCGTGGCCGCATCACCTGCCGCCCCCGGCAAGCCTGCGGGCATCGCTTATGAGCAAGTCGTTGGCCGCGCCTTTGGCGAGCTGGACCCCAAGCTCGCGCAAAACGTCATCATCCAGGACATTGAGCTGGCCAAAGACGCTGACGGCAAAGTCCGCTACGTGGCCTCGTTTGCGATCTACAAGCCCGTGAACCTGAAAGACGCCAGTGGCCTGATGTGGCACGACGTGCCCAACCGGGGCCGAGTGGGCTTGCCCGCTGAGCAAGAGTTGGCTGCAGGCGACATCGGTCTGCTCAGCGCCTGGCAAGGTGACAACGCAGGCGCCACCACCGTCAAGCCCAAGGCCAGCATCGACGGCATGCAGTTTTTGCAAGTGCCCGTGGCGCGCAACGCCAACGGCAGCCCGGTCCAAGGTCAGGTGTTCGCCCGCATCGTCAACCGTGCAGGCCCGGCATCACAACCGCTCATGGTGCAGACCAACCCTGTGCCCTACAAACCCGTGAGCCTCGACACCACCCAAGCGACCTTGGTCTCTCGCGGCCGCGAAAACATGAACGGCGAAGTCTTTGACGAGCAAACCATCGCCCCCACCGACTGGGCCTGGGCCAAGTGCGACGCGCAAAACCCTTTTCCGGGCACGCCCGACCCCGCACAGATTTGCCTGAAAAACGGCTTTGACGCCAAGCGCCTTTACCAAGTCGTCTTCACGGCGCAAGACCCCTATGTGCTGGGCATCGGCTTTGCCGCCTGGCGCGATGTGGCCGTGTTCTTCAAGCACGCCAAGGCCGACGACGCGGGCACCCCCAACCCGGTGGCCAGCACCGTCACGCACAGCATTGCGCGGGGCATCTCTCAATCAGGCAACTACCTGCGCGGCTGGCTGCACCTGGGCTTCAACCAGGACGAAGCGGGCCAACAAGTGCACGAAGGCCTGTGGCCCATCATCGCGGGCCGCCGCATTGCGCTCAACTTCCGCTGGGCGCAGCCCGACGGCGTGTTGGAGCTGTACCAAGCAGGCAGCGAAGGCCCACAGTGGTGGCTGCCCCACCCCGACCCGGTGCGCGGCACACCCGCAGCAGGCATCCTGGACCGCTGTACCCAGACCCGCACCTGCCCCAAGATCATGGAGCATTTCGGCTCGGCCGAAGTCTGGGCTTTGAAGCTCACGCCCGAGTGGATCGGCACCGACGCCAAGCAAGACCTGCCGCTGCCCGCCAACGTCAAGCGCTATTACATTGCCAGCAGCAACCACGGCGGTGGCGCGGGCGGCTTTGACACCAGCATTCCCGGTGCGGCCCTGCCCAAGGCTGGCCCCATGTGCCCCGGCAACAACTTTGGTCAGGGGTTTTTGCCTGCCAACCCTGTCCCACACAAAGAGACCGTCAACGCGCTGCGCTTGCACTTTCGCCACTGGGTCATGAAAGGCACCGAGCCGCCCGCCAGCCGTTACCCCACATTGGCTAAAAACCAATTGGCTGTGGCCGAGAAAACCGCGCTGGGCTACCCCAACCTGCCGGGCCTGCGCCCTACCGTGCCTGAACGCGACTTCATCATGCCCGTGCACGACTACGACTGGGGCCCCGGCTTCAAAGCGGTGGACGGCTCGGGCGTGCCCAGCAACGCGCCACCCAAGATCAAACAGGTGCTGACCATGTACGCGCCCAAGGTGGATACCGATGGCAACGAAGTGGGCGGCGTGCCCGTGGTGCTGCTCGATGCCCCGCTGGGCACCTACCTGGGCTGGAACGTGACCGCTGGCGGCGCCAAACCCTTCCACCAGGGTGAGATCTGCAACTACGTGGGCGGCATGGTGCCCTTTGCCTCCACCGCTGCCGAGCGTCAGGCCAACAACGACACCCGCCTGTCATTGCAAGAGCGCTATGGCTCGCATGACGGCTATGTGCAAGCCGTGCGCAAAGCCACCGACCGCGCCATGAAAGAAGGCTTCCTCTTACCCGAAGACGCGCAAGCCCTGATCGACGCCGCCCAAAAGAGCGCCGTGCTGCGCTGACACCAACGCATCTGAAAGCGACCATGAAAAAACGCATCTTCTGTCTGGCCACGGCACTGTGCATG
>CANBTZ010000022.1 GCA_947372495.1 Comamonadaceae bacterium
AACGCTTGGGATTCCAAACCGTGCGGCAGGAAGAAAAAACCTTCCTGATGCGGTTGCCCGCCTGAAACGCCTCAGTCGTCTTCGGCGGCACTGATGTCCGGGAACAGCACCTCGGTAAAACCAAAATGCGTGAAGTCGCGCACCCGCATCGGAAAGAGCTTGCCGATCAGGTGGTCGCATTCGTGCTGCACCACCAGGGCGTGAAAGCCTTCCACGGTGCGGTCAATGGCCTGGCCTTTTTCGTCAAAGCCCGTGTAGCGCACGCGAGAACAGCGGGGCACCAAGGTGCGCAGCCCTGGCACCGACAGGCAACCTTCCCAGGCTTGCGCTTCATCGCTGACGAGCGGCGTGATGACCGGGTTGATGAGCACCGTAGGCGGCACCAGTTCACGGTCCGGGTAGCGCGGGTTGACTGTGGTGCTGCCAAAAATCACCACTTGCAGGTTCACCCCGATTTGCGGCGCGGCGATGCCCGCGCCATTGGCCGCGGCCATGGTGTCGCGCAGGTCGGCCAGCAGCGCATGCAGCTCGGGCGTGTCAAACGCCTGCACAGGCTCGGCCATGCGCAGCAGTCGGGCATCGCCCATTTTCAAAATTTCACGTACGGTCATGGTTTTTCTCCGTTGAGCAGCAGCGCCAACCCGGCATCGTCCAACACCGGGACACCGAGCGATTGTGCTTTGTCGAGTTTGCTGCCCGCCTCGGCGCCAGCCACGACGTAGCTGGTTTTTTTGCTGACCGAGCCGGCCACCTTTGCGCCCAAGGCTTCGAGTTTGTCTTTGGCTTCGTCGCGGCCCATGCTTTGTAGGGTGCCTGTCAGCACCACCGTGAGGCCGGCCAGCGGCATCTCGGTGGGGGCCAGGGCGTCGCCTTCGGCCCAAGTGACGCCCGCATCGCGCAGGGCTTGCACCACCTCGCGGTTGTGGGCTTGGTCAAAAAACGTGCGGATGCTGTGCGCCACGATGGGCCCCACATCGGCCACTTGCAAGAGCGCGTCTTCGCTGGCGACCATGATGGCGTCCAGTTGCCCAAAGTGCCGCGCCAGTTCTTTGGCGGTGGCCTCGCCCACATGGCGGATGCCCAGCGCAAACACAAAACGCGCCAGTGTGGCTTGTTTGGATTTTTCAAGCGCGTCCAGCAAATTGACCGCCGATTTCTCGGCCATGCGGTCCATGCTGGCCAGGTTCTCGAGTTTCAGGTGGTACAGGTCTGCCAGGGTGTTGACCTGACCGGAATCCACCAACTGGTCCACCAGTTTGTCGCCCAACCCGTCCACATCCATGGCGCGGCGGTGCGCAAAGTGCCAGACGGCTTGCTTGCGCTGGGCGCTGCAAAACAGCCCACCCGTGCAGCGGTGGTCGGCTTCGCCCTCTTCGCGTTCGGCCAAGCTGCCGCACACGGGGCAGTGGCTCATCATGGTGAATTGCGGCGCATCGGGCGGACGGCGGTCCAGCACCACCGACACCACCTCGGGAATGACATCGCCTGCTCGGCGCACGATCACGGTGTCGCCCACCCGCACGTCTTTGCGGCGGGCCTCGAGCTCGTTGTGCAGCGTGGCGTTGGTCACCGTCACGCCACCCACAAACACCGGTGCCAGCTTGGCCACAGGGGTCAGCTTGCCAGTGCGGCCCACCTGCACGTCGATGGCTTGCACGGTGGTCATTTCTTCTTGCGCTGGGTATTTGTGGGCCACGGCCCAGCGAGGCTCGCGGGTCACAAAACCCAACTGCTGCTGCAAAGTCAGGTCATTGACCTTGTAGACCACACCGTCGATGTCGTAAGGCAGTTGGTCGCGTTCGGCAGCCATGCGTTGGTGAAAGCCCACCAGGCCCGCAGCGCCCTCAACCACCGCCGTTTGCTCGGCCACCGGAAAGCCCCAAGCTTTGAGCTGCATGAGCATGTCGAAATGCCTTGCCCAAAGCGGCTGTGCAGCGCCTGAGACCTCGCCCAGACCATAGGCAAAAAAGCTCAAAGGCCGGTCGGCTGCGATGCCCGAATCGAGCTGGCGCACGGCCCCGGCCGCAGCGTTGCGCGGGTTCACAAAGGTTTTTTCGCCCTTGGCTCCGGCAGCGATGCGCGCGCGTTGGCGGTCGTTCAAGGCCTCGAAATTGTCTCGCCGCATGTAGACCTCGCCGCGCACTTCCAGCACAGCGGGCACATCCGCCGAGAGGCGCAAAGGTATCTGACCAATGGTGCGCACATTGGCGGTCACGTCTTCGCCTGTTTCGCCGTCACCTCGGGTGGCGGCTTGCACCAACACGCCGTTTTCGTAGCGCAGGCTCATGGCCAGGCCATCGAATTTGAGTTCGGCCACGTACTGCACCGCCGGGTCAGCCTCGGCCAGGTTCAGTTCGCGGCGCATGCGGGCGTCAAAAGCCTCTGCTCCGGAGGACTCGGTGTCGGTTTCGGTGCGGATGCTGAGCATGGGCACCGCGTGGCGCACCTGGGCAAACGCATCGAGCACCTGCCCGCCCACGCGTTGTGTGGGCGAGTCTGCCGTCAGCAATTCGGGGTGTGCAGCCTCGATCGCCTGCAACTCGCGAAACAGGCGGTCGTATTCGGCGTCGGGGATTTCAGGGGCATCGAGCACGTAATAGCAGTGCCCGTGGTGCTGCAGTTGCTGCCGAAGTTGGGCCGCACGCGCAGCTGGGGCCTCTGGTGCCGGAGCAGGCTCGGCAAACAGGTCAAGCGTGCTCATCGGGTCTTCGGCTTCACGAGAACAGGCGGCGCGACTGGGGTGAACCGGCTGAGAGCTCACGCTCGTCGAGCGCGTCGTACAGCTGCTCCAGGTCCATCGCGATCTGGTCGAGCACATCTTGGCCCAAGCGTTGGCCACCGCCATCGGTCACCGCCCCGTCCATCTGCTGGGCCAGCCAGTCCGCGGCTTGGCGCAAGCGGGTAAAGGGCTGGTCGGCGCGGCTCACTTGCGGCACATCCAGGCTCAACACAAACTCGCGGATGGGCGACAGGTCGGGGTCTTCGGCCATCGCCGCTTGCGTGTCAAAGGTGAGCGACAGCACCGGAGGCAAGCCTTGCACTTCGGCTGGCAAGACCATGCGCCCGGGGATGACCCCGGCCACAAAACCCAAGCGGGCCGCGTGTTGGTGCACATAACCTGGGCTCCAGGCGGCAGACTGGGCCACGATGGCGAAACTCAGCTGGGCATCGTGCTCGCTGGCGAATTGGTCCAGCTCACGGGCGCGGGCCACTTCTTCAAGCATGTCACTGAAGACGGGGCTGCCGCCCACGGCATCGGCAAAGGCTTGGGTCTTGACCACAAACTCCGAAAATTCGATCTCGTTGAGCGGCCCCACACGGTTGGCCAGTTGCACCCCCGCCTGAAACGCCGAATAGCGGCGGCCCAAGAGGATGGGCTCCCACTCGCCTGTAAGCTCACTGCAGCCTTCCACATTGAAGGCTTTGGTGCCCACACGGCGGGTGGCAGGCAGCGCGGCCAGCGCGGCGTCGCCCGAGACCGGGTGGTCCACCTCCATCATCGCGATCACATCGATCAGAGCGTCCAGCACCGGCTTGCGCTCAGGCTGGGGCAGCTTGTCAAAATCATCGGTCATGACGGGCTCGATGGCCGTGTCGCCAGTCAGTCCGGGCGTTGGCCCCGCGTTCAGAGGCTCTTGGGCGTCTGCCTGACGAGGTGCACTCTTGCGCGACACCCAGTAGTTGTAGGCCACCACCGCCAGCAAGGTCACGGCGCCTGCCGCCAGCAAACCGATTTGGAATGAACTCATTTTTCAAATACCTCAGATTTGCGCCAGATTGACGGCGGACTCCATGTCGACGGCCACGATGCGCGAGACGCCCTGCTCTTGCATGGTCACGCCGATGAGCTGCTTGGCCATCTCCATCGCGATCTTGTTGTGGCTGATGAACAGGAACTGTGTTTCCTTGCCCATGCTGGCCACCAGCTTGGCGTAGCGCTCGGTGTTGGCGTCGTCCAGCGGCGCGTCCACCTCGTCGAGCAGACAAAACGGGGCCGGGTTGAGTTGGAAGATGGCAAACACCAGCGCAATGGCCGTGAGCGCCTTCTCGCCACCCGAGAGCAGGTGGATGGTCTGGTTTTTCTTGCCTGGGGGCTGCGCCATCACTTGCACGCCCGAGTCGAGAATTTCTTCGCCGGTCATCACCAGCTTGGCTTGCCCGCCGCCAAACAACTCGGGGAACATGCGGCTGAAGTGCTCGTTGACGATCTTGAAGGTGCCGCCCAGCAAGTCGCGGGTCTCGGCATCGATTTTCTTGATCGCGTCTTCAAGGGTGTTCATCGCCTCGGTCAGATCGGCGTTTTGCGAGTCCAGGAAGGTCTTGCGTTCACGCGAGGTGGACAGCTCTTCGAGCGCGGCCAAGTTGACGGGGCCCAGTGCGGTGATCTCGCGGTTGATCCGGTCGATCTCGCCCTGCAGGCCATAGAGGCGCACTTCGCCTTCGTCGACGCTCTTGGCCACGGCCTCCAGATCGGCCTGGGCATCGGCCAGCAGCTGGCTGTATTGCTCCAGGCCCAAGCGGGCGGCTTGCTCTTTGAGCTGCAGGTCGGTGATGCGCTGGCGCAAGGGCTCGAGCTCGCGCTCAAAGGCCACCTTGCGCTCGTCGCTGGCGCGCAGCTTGGCGGTGAGTTCGTCGTAGGCGCTGCGCTTGGCCCCCAAGGCCTGCTCACGCTCGAGCTTGAAAGCCAGCGCGTCTTGCAAGCCACCTTGGGCGGCGGCATCGCTCAGGCGCGACAACTCGTCGTGGGCACGCTGCTGCTCGGCGCTGATGCTGCTGATTTGCTGCGTGGCGGTCTCGACCGTGCGCTGCAGCTCGCCCTGGCGGGCCTGCAGGCTGCGCTGCGAAAACTGGGCCTCTTGCGACTGGCGCTCCAAACTGCGCTGCTGCTCACGGCATTCGCCCAGCTTGCGCTCGGCTTCGATCACGCGGTCGTCCAGTTGGGCGTGGCGCTCTTGGCTGTCGGCCAGTTGCATGTCCAGCTCTTCAAAGCGGGCCTCGGCGGTGACGCGGCGCTCTTGCAGGTCATCGAGCAAGGCATCGACCTCGGCCATGTCGCCCTGAATTTGTTCGCTGCGGGCACGGGTTTGCTCGGCCATTTGAGACAAGCGCAGGTGTTCAACCTGCACCTCGTGGGCACGGGACTGGCTGGTGCTGGCCTCTTGGCGCACGCTGATGAGGCGCTGTGACGCGTCGGCATAGGCGCCCTCTGCGCGGGCCAGCGCGGTGCGGCTTTCTTCGGCGATCAGGGTCTGGGCACGCAGTTGCTTTTCGATGTTCTCGATCTCTTGCGCACGGGCCAGCAAACCGGCTTGCTCGGAGTCTTGCGCGTAAAAGCTCACGCTGTGCGCGGTCACGGCATGGCCCGAGGCCACAAACAGCACCTCGCCCGCTTGCAACTGGGCGCGCCAGCTCAGTGCGTCGTCCATGCTGGGCGCGGTGTAGCAGCCTTGCAGCCAATCGGCCAACAGCGCCGACAAACCCACATCGCTCACCCGCAGCAGCTCAGACAAAGCGCGGCAACCTGCGGGCAGGCCTGCACGAGCGGCGGCGCTGCCGGCCACAGGCGGCGTGAAGAAGCTCAGTTTGGCGGGCGGCGCATCGGCGGCAAAGGCCCGCACCATGTCCAGGCGCGAGACTTCGAGCGCAGACAGTTTTTCGCGCAGCGCAGATTCGAGCGCGTTCTCCCAGCCGCTTTCGATGTGGATGCGGCTCCACAGGCCTTCGAGCCCTTCCATGCCGTGCTTGGTGAGCCAAGGCTTGAGCTTGCCGTCGGTGCGGACCTTCTCTTGCAAGGCCTTGAGCGCTTCGATGCGGGCGGTCAGGTCGGCCAAACGGGCGGACTCGGCGTTGACGACTTGCTGGCGGTGGCGGCGGTCTTCGTCCAGCTGGGGCACCTGCTCTTGCAGTTCTTGCAAGCGGGCGTTGGACTCGGCGGCGGCAGCTTCGGTTTCGGCCAACTGCTCGCGCAGCTCGGCCAAGCGCTGCTCGTCGGGCGCAGCCAGGGCGTTGCGGTCGGCCTGCAGGCGCTCGCGGCGCTGGTTCAGCTGGCGCGATTGCTCTTCGGTGTTGCGCTGCTCAGAAGCCAGCACCTGGATCTGCTGCTGCACCTGAACCACCGAGCCTCGCTGCTCGTTGGCTTTGTTTTGGGCTTGGCGCAGGGCGTCTTCGAGTTCGGGCAAGGCCATGGCCTGGTCTTCGACCTGGGCCGCCAGCGTCATGCTCTGGTCTTCGGCCATCACACTTTGCTCGGCCAGGGTGTCCAGCTCGGTCTGTGCCTGCTCGCTGCGCTGGTGCCACTGCTCGATTTGTTCTTTCAGCTGCACCAGGCGCTGCTCGGCGCGCTGGCGACCTTCGACCACAAAACGGATTTCGGCTTCGAGTTTGCCCACCTCGGCGCTGGCTTCGTACAACTTGCCCTGGGCCTGGTTGACCTCATCACCTGCGGCGTAATGCGCTTGGCGGATGGTTTCGAGTTCAGACTCCACATGGCGCAGATCGGCCATGCGCGACTCCAGCGCATTGACCGCCTGGTCCACATCGGCCTTGACTTTGCCTTGATCGCCTTCGGCTTCGCGGCGCTTCAAGAACCACAGCTGGTGCTGCTTGAGCGTGCTGTCGGCCTGCAGGTTGTTGTAGCGCTGGGCCACTTCGGCCTGTTTTTCGAGTTTTTCGAGGTTGGCGTTGAGCTCGCGCAGGATGTCCTCGACGCGGGTCAAGTTCTCACGGGTGTCACTCAGGCGGTTTTCGGTTTCGCGGCGGCGTTCTTTGTATTTGGACACGCCCGCGGCTTCTTCCAAAAATAAGCGCAGCTCTTCAGGACGCGACTCGATGATGCGGCTGATGGTGCCCTGGCCGATGATGGCGTAAGCGCGTGGGCCCAAACCCGTGCCCAAAAACACGTCCTGCACGTCACGGCGGCGCACAGGCTGGTTGTTGATGTAGTAGCTGCTGTTGCCGTCACGGGTCAGCACACGTTTGACGGCGATCTCGGCAAACTGGCCCCACTGGCCGCCCGCTCGGTGGTCGGCGTTGTCAAACACCAGCTCGACGCTCGCACGGCTGGCGGGTTTGCGGGTGGTGGTGCCGTTGAAAATAACGTCTTGCATGGACTCGCCACGCAATTCAGACGCCTTGGACTCGCCCAACACCCAACGCACCGCGTCCATGATGTTGGATTTGCCGCAACCGTTGGGGCCAACCACGCCCACCAGCTGGCCGGGCAGCAGGAAGTTGGTCGGTTCGGCGAACGATTTGAAGCCCGAAAGCTTGATGGAATTGAGACGCACGGTGATCCAAAATCTCAAAAGGTCTTGAAAGCCCCTTCGGAGCCATCAATAACAATACAAAAGACAACACCCCCAAGGGGGCTGTGTGGGGTCAATGTTAACCGAGCAGTCCACCCCAAAACTCAGAAATGGGGCGGGGCTCAGGCCCACTCTGAAAGCCAAGCGCTTGGCTTGCCGCTAGACTGTCGAACCGTTTTCAAGGAGTCTGTTGATGCGTCCCCATTTCAAAAGTCTGCTGCTGCTCATGGCCTTGGCCTGCACCGCTGTGCAAGCACAGGCACAAACCCTGCGCTGGGCCAACCAGGGCGATCCGCAGACCATGGACCCGCACTCCCAAAACGAAGCCCTGACCAACGCCATCAACAACCATGTGTACGAGTCGCTGGTGGGCCGAGGCGACAACCTGGAGCTGATCCCTGAGCTCGCCGAGCGCTGGCAGCAAACCGGGCCACTGACCTGGCGGGTCTGGCTGCACAAAGGTGTCAAGTTCCATGACGGCTCGCCCTTCACCGCCGACGATGTGGTGTTCAGCGTCGAGCGGGCGGCATCGCCCTCCTCGCAGATGAACCAATACGCGCAGGCGATGGGCAAGCCGGTCAAGGTCGACAGCCACACGCTGGACTTCAAGCTGGACAAGCCCAACCCGATCTTTCTGGAGCACGCGACCACCTTCCACATCATGAGCCGGGCTTGGTCGGTCAAGAACAAAACCGAAAAACCCCTGGACTTCAAAAACCGCGAAGAGACTTTTGCAGGCCGCAACGCCAACGGCACAGGCCCCTTCATGCTGAAAAGCCGCGAGCCGGACGTCAAAACCGTGCTGGTCAAAAACCCGAACTACAGCGGCGGCCGCAAGATCACCGGCAACATCGCAGAAATCATCTTCACGCCCATCAAGAGCGACGCCACCCGTGTGGCGGCACTGCTGTCGGACGGCGTGAACTTTGTGCAAGACCCGGCCCCACAGGACGTGGCGCGCCTGACCCAAAGCACTGGCATCAAAGTCGTGCAGGGCATGGAAAACCGCGTGGTGTTCTTTGGCATGGACCAGTCCCGCGAGGAGCTGCTCTACAGCAACGTCAAAGGCAAAAACCCCTTCAAGGACAAGCGCGTGCGCCAGGCTGTGTACCAGGCCATCGACATCGACGCGATCGTCAAAAACACCATGCGCGGCCAAGCCCAAGCCACCGGCTGCGTGACACCTTCGCCGCTGGGCTGCTTTGCCGAGCTGGAAACCCGGGCCTTCAAACACGACGCAGCCGCCGCACGCAAGCTGCTCGAAGACGCGGGTTACCCGCAGGGATTTGAAGTCGGTCTGGACTGCCCGAACAACCGCTATGTGAACGACGAAGAAATCTGCGTGGCCGTCTCTGGCATGCTGGCCAAGGTGGGCATCAAGGTGCGCCTGAACGCCATGCCCCGCGCCCAATACTTCCCCAAGCTCGAAAAACACGACACCAGCTTTTACATGCTGGGCTGGGGCGGCTCGATCACCGACGCCCAGACCATGCTGGACCCGATCATGCACTCGCCGCCCTCGGCCACCCACAAAAAAGGCTCCTGGAACTTTGGCCGCTTCAGCAATGCCAAGCTGGACACGCTGATCGACGCCGCAGCGGTTGAAACCGATGCCGCCAAACGCAAAGACACCGTGCGCCAAGCCCTCATGGAAGAGCGCGAACAGGTGCACGACATTCCGCTGCACCGCCAGTTCATCCCCTGGGCGGCGCGCAGCAATGTCGAGGTCAGACACTTCGCCGACAACTTCGTGCGGGCCTGGACCATGTCGGTCAAATGAGCGGCCAGGGCCCACGGGCCTCTTGAGCCGCTGGTTTATTCAGGCCAGCGGCCCGTGCCCAGGGTGCCGATCCCCGATAATCGGGGGTTATGAATCCCCTTCTCTCCAAGCTGCAGCCCTACCCCTTCGAGCGGCTGCGCCAATTGTTCGCGTCCGTCACGCCCAACCTTGCCCTTCGCCACATCAGCCTGGGGATTGGTGAGCCCAAGCACGCCACACCCCCTTTCATCATGCAGGCCCTGAGCGACGCCCTGAGCACAGGCCTGGCGGGCTACCCCGCCACCGCAGGCGAGCCCGCCTTGCGCCAGGCCTGCGCTGCGTGGGTGGAGCGCCGCTATGGCCTCAAACTCGACGCCGCCACCCAAGTGCTGCCTGTCAACGGCTCGCGCGAAGCGCTGTTTGCCCTGACGCAAACCGTGATCGACCCGACGCAAGCTGGCGCCACCGTGGTCAGCCCCAATCCGTTCTACCAAATTTACGAAGGCGCCGCCCTGCTGGCCGGGGCCACACCGCACTTTGTGGCGAGTGACCCGGCGCGCAACTTTGCCCCCGACTGGGACAGCGTGCCCGCTGAAGTCTGGGCCCGCACGCAGCTGGTGTTTGTCTGCTCACCGGGCAACCCCACAGGCGCGGTCATGCCTTTGACCGAATGGCAAAAACTCTTTGCCCTGTCGGACCAACACGGCTTCATCATCGCGTCCGACGAGTGCTACAGCGAGATTTACTTCCGCGACGAGCCCCCGCTGGGCGGCCTGCAAGCCGCCGCCAAGTTGGGCCGGGGCTTTGAGCGTCTGATCGCGTTCACCAGCCTGTCCAAACGCAGCAATGTGCCCGGCCTGCGCAGCGGCTTTGTCATGGGCGACGCTGCTGTGCTCAAGTCCTTTTTGCTCTACCGCACCTACCACGGCAGCGCCATGAGCCCGGTGGTGCAAGCGGCCAGCATCGCCGCCTGGGGCGACGAGGCCCATGTGGTCGACAACCGCAACCTGTACCGCACCAAGTTCGCCCAGGTCACGCCCGTGCTGGCCGAAGTGCTGGACGTGAAGCTGCCTGACGCCAGCTTTTACCTCTGGGCCGGTGTGCCCGCTGGGTGGCAAGGCGACGACGCCGCGTTTGCCAAAGCCCTTTACGCCACAGAACATGTCACCGTCTTGCCGGGCAGCTATTTGGCGCGCGAGTTCAACGGCAGCAACCCCGGCCAAGGCCGCATCCGCATGGCCCTCGTGGCCGAGACCGCCGAGTGCCTGGAAGCGGCCGAACGCATCGCCCGCTTTGTGCGCGCCCACCCGAACAAGGTCTGAGCCATGAACGCTACCACATGCCCCCCTGTTTGCCACGACACCCTGCGCCTGGCCGAGCAGCTGATTGCCCGCCCCTCCGTCACGCCAGATGACGCGGGCTGCATGGACGTGATCGCCGATGCCTTGAAACCTCTAGGCTTTGACTGCGAGTTCATCGAGTCCGGCCCCGACACCTTCCGCGTGCGCAACCTTTGGGCCAAACGCGCTGGCACTTCAGGCCAGACCTTGGCCTTTGCCGGGCACACCGACGTGGTGCCCACCGGGCCGCTCGCGCAATGGGACAGCGACCCCTTCACCCCCACGCACAAAGACGGCAAGCTGTTCGGGCGCGGCGCAAGCGACATGAAAACCTCGCTGGCGGCCATGGTTGTGGCCGTGCAGGAATTTCTGGCCGCCCACCCCAACCCCTCATTGGGCATCGCCTTTTTGCTGACCAGCGACGAAGAAGGCCCGGCACTCGACGGCACCGTGGTGGTCTGCGAAAAGTTGCAGGCCCGTGGTGATGCGCCTCAGTTTTGCATCGTGGGTGAGCCCACCTCGGTGCAGCAGACGGGCGACATGATCAAGAACGGCCGACGCGGCACCATGAGCGGCAAACTCACCGTGAAAGGTGTACAGGGCCACATCGCTTACCCGCACCTGGCCGACAACCCGATCCACCGCCTGGCCCCGGCACTGGCCGAGCTGGTCAGCATCCGCTGGGACGAAGGCAATGCCTTTTTCCAGCCCACCAGCTGGCAAGTGAGCAACGTCCACGCGGGCACGGGCGCGAGCAACGTGATCCCCGGCGACTGTGTGGTGGATTTCAACTTCCGCTTTTGCACCGAATCCACGCCCGAGGGCCTGCAGCAGCGATTGACCGCCGTGCTGGACCAGCATGGCTTGAAGTACGAGCTGAAATGGACCATCGGCGGCCTGCCGTTTTTGACCACGCCCGGCACCTTGGTGGCCGCCGTGCAACAAGCGATTGCCGATGAAACGGGCCTGACCACCGAGCTGTCCACCACTGGCGGCACCAGCGACGGACGTTTCATCGCCAAGATCTGCCCCCAGGTGATCGAGTTTGGCCCGCCCAACGCCACCATCCACAAGGTCAACGAGCATGTGGCGCTGAGTGACATCGCGCCGCTCAAGGCCATCTACCGCCGCACACTCGAACAACTCAACGCGGGCCTGTCGGCATGAGCGCCTTGACGCTGTCCGGTCTGATCGAACAATCGGCCGAGCGACTGACTCATGCCGGTGTGGCCTTTGGCCATGGCACCCTGAGCGCCTTTGACGAAGCCGTCTGGCTGGTACTTTGGCGTCTGGGCCTGCCACTGGACACCGATCTGGACGAAGTGGCTGATCAGGTGGTGACGTCCGAGCAGCAGTCGCTGGTGCAAGCCTTGATCGAAGAACGCATTGCCACCCGCAAGCCCGCCGCCTACCTGACGCAAGAAGCCTGGTTGCAGGGCGTGTCGTTTTACATCGACGAGCGGGCCATCGTGCCGCGCAGCCTGATCGCTGAAGTGCTGGCCGACGGGACGATTGACGCTTGGCTGAGCGACCAGACCATGCGCGTGCTGGACCTGTGCACAGGCAACGGCAGCCTGGCCGTGCTGGCGGCGCTGGCCTGGCCCGAGGTGCAAGTCACAGGGGCCGACATTTCTCATGATGCACTGGCCGTAGCGAAAATCAATGTGGAGCGCCACGACCTGCAAGCGCGTGTGCAGTTGGTGCACAGCGATGGCCTTTCGGCTTTGCCGGGGCCATTCGACTTGATCTTGTGCAACCCGCCTTATGTGTGCCAGGCCAGCATGGACGCGCTGCCTGCCGAGTACCGCGCCGAGCCCGCGCTGGCTTTGGCGGGCGGCGCGGATGGCATGGACTTTGTGCGCCAGATGTTCAAAGACGCCCCATCGCGCATGCGCGAGCAAGCCGTGCTGGTGCTGGAGATTGGCAACGAGCGCGCGCACTTTGAAGCGGCCTTCCCCCAGCTGGAAGTTGCTTGGCTGGACACCAGCTCAGGCGAAGACCAGGTCTTGCTGATCACCCGCGAAGCCCTTCTTGACCTGTAGCAGCGACGCCCCCGTCGCGACAACAAAACCATTCACATGCCACGAGCGCGCCATTGCGATGGTGCGGCTCTCACAAAAACACAACAAGAACAATGATCAATCTTAAGAACGTCATCCTCCGTCGCGGCTCCAAAGTGCTGCTGGACCAAGCCTCGGTCACCCTCAACCCCGGAGAAAAAGTCGGTCTGGTCGGGCGCAACGGTGCTGGCAAGTCCACTTTGTTTGCACTGTTCAATGGCACGCTGCATGAAGACGGCGGTGACTTTGACATGCCCAAAGCCTGGCGCATGGCGCAAGTGGCGCAGAACATGCCCGAGACCGACCAGCCTGCCAGCGAATTTGTGCTCGAAGGCGATACGCGCCTGGCCGAACTGCGCCAGCGCTTGGTGCTGGCCGAAGAAAGTGGCGACGGCATGGAGATGGCGCACGTCTACACCGACCTCGCCGACGCGGGCGACCACGACGCCCTGCCCCGCGCCGAGGCCCTGATTTTGGGCCTGGGTTTTCGGGTGGACGAGTTGAACAACCCGGTCAACAGCTTCTCGGGCGGCTGGCGCATGCGCTTGCAGCTGGCCCGTGCACTGATGTGCCCGTCCGACATCCTGATCCTGGACGAACCCACCAACCACTTGGACTTGGACGCGCTGGTTTGGCTGGAAGCCTGGCTGCAGCGCTACAGCGGCACGATGATCGTGATCAGCCACGACCGGGAATTTTTGGACGCGGTGACCGATGTGACCTTGCACATCGACCACGCCAAACTGACCCGTTACGGCGGCAATTACAGCGCCTTTGAAATCCTGCGTGCCCAGCAAATGGAGCTGCAAGCGGCTTCGTTTTCCAAGCAGCAAGACAAGATTGCCCACCTGCAAAAGTTCATCAACCGCTTCAAGGCCCAGGCCAGCAAGGCCAAGCAGGCGCAAAGCCGTGTCAAAGCCCTGGAGCGCATGGAAAAAGTGGCCCCACTGCTGGCCGATGCCGAGTTCACCTTTGGCTTCAAAGAACCCAACAACTTGCCCAACCCGATGCTGGCCATCAGCGAGGCCAGTTTTGGCTACACCGTCGAAGGCGAAACCAAACCCATCTTGCAAGGCGTCAGCAAATCGGTGCTGGCTGGGCAGCGCATCGGCATTTTGGGGGCCAACGGCCAAGGCAAATCGACCTTGGTCAAGACCATTGCCCGCACCATGCCGCTGCTGGCGGGCACGCTGACCGAAGGCAAGGGCCTGAACATCGGCTACTTTGCGCAGCAAGAACTCGATGTGCTGCACCCGAACGACAACCCACTCGAGCACATGATCCGGCTGGCCAAAGAGCTGGGCAGCGGCGAGCCCAGCCGCGAGCAAGACCTGCGCAACTACCTGGGCACCTTCAACTTCTCAGGCGACATGGTCAAGCAGGCCGTGGGCACCATGAGCGGCGGCGAAAAAGCCCGCTTGGTGCTGGCCATGATCGTGTGGCAGCGCCCCAACCTCTTGCTGCTGGATGAGCCCACCAACCACTTAGACTTGGCCACGCGTGAGGCGCTGTCGATGGCGCTCAACGAGTTCGAAGGCACCGTCATGCTGGTCAGCCACGACCGCGCTTTGCTGCGCGCCGTGTGCGACGAATTCTGGATGGTGGGCCGAGGCAAAGTCGAGCCCTTTGATGGCGACTTGGACGACTACCAAAAGTACCTTCTGGAAGAATCCAAGCGGCTGCGCGAAGAGGCCAAAAATGCCGCCCGCGATGTGTCCGTTCCTGCGCAAGCCCCCGCGGTGGAAGCGGCCAAGCCGGTCGTCACCGCCGTGGTGGCCACGCCCGTGGCGACCAACAACACACCTGGCGTGAGCAGCGCCGAGCAACGCAAACTCGACGCCCAAAAGCGCCAACAACTGGCCGCACAAACCCGGCCCTTGAAGCGCGAACTTGAGCAAAATGAGCAACGCATGGCGAGCATTGAGGCCGAAAAAACCCAACTCGAGCAGCAGCTGAGCACCCCCTTGCCACCTGCAGAAATCGCCGAAGCTGGCCGCCGCCTGAAAGCCCTGTCGGATGAAGTGAGCCAACTGGAAGAGCGCTGGCTTGAACTGACGCACTTGCTCGAAGAGACGGCATGAGTCCGCTCACGGCATAAAACACCAAGGGGCCCATGAATGGGCCCCTTGTCTTTGGAAGACCGCTGTGCAGCGGCAAACGCGGACGGCCTTAGCCGCCCACCACCGACCAGCCGGCGTGCAGATCGGCTTTGTTGTTCTCGTACTCCCAAGCCGTGCCGCAGCGGTCGCAGCGGTAAGCGGTGATGGTGGCTTGACCCGACTCGCGTGGCTCTTTGCGGTTGGCGCCTTGCACCAATTCGGCGTGACCCGGCGCACGGCGCCAGTTGCGCTGGATGCCCGAACAAGGCTCGCACAACTGCATTTTTTTCAATTCGTTCTGGCGGTCCAAATCCATGGTCATGGGGGCTTTCTGAAAGGCAATCGGGCTCACGGCGAACGCGGCCCATGAAAAAAGCACTTTGTACCGAGATACAAAGTGCTTTTTAGTTTTTTGGTGGGACCAGCGGGGGTCGAACCCACGACAAACGGATTAAAAGTCCGCTGCTCTACCAACTGAGCTATGGTCCCTTTGCTGCACCACCGTAGCACTGCAGCAAGACTCAAATTATAGCGTCATTTTTTTGACTTCTTCGGGGCACTGGCCAAAAAATTCAAAATTTCTGAGGCTGCACACAAACCGAATGTGGCCGTCACGCCCACCGAAGAACCGTAGCCGTGGCAGTTGAGCGAACCATCGCCCTCGACCGCGCAAGACGCGTCAGGCGGGGCCACCGCTTCGCGGCTGAACACGCAGCACAAACCGATGCGCTTACCTTCTTTGGGCGCGCCATGGTGTTTGCGCAACTGGTACCGCAGACGGGCCAGCAAGGGGTCGTGCGAGGCGACCGACAGGTCGTCCACGTCCACTTTGTGCGCCAGCCGTTTGCCGCCTGCTGCGCCCACACACACCAAAGGCGTTCTTGTTTGGCGTGCCCAAACGGCCAGCGCCAGTTTGGCTTTGGCATCGTCACAGGCGTCAATCACCGCATCGGGCGCAGCAGGCAACAAGGCGGGCCAGTTGTCCGGGCCTACAAAATCGTCCACCACATCGACCAGGCAAGCGGGGTGGATTTCGGCAATGCGCTCTTGCATGGCCAGCGCTTTGGCGCGGCCGAGCGTTGACGTCAGCGCGTGGATCTGCCGGTTCACATTGGACTCGGCGATGTGGTCCATGTCGATCAGCGTGAGCCGCGCCACACCGCTGCGGGCCAGGGCCTCGGCGGTCCAAGAGCCCACACCGCCAATGCCCACCACCACCACATGCGCAGCGCGGATTTGCGCGGCACCCTGAACCCCATAAAGCCGTTGCAAGCCGCCAAAGCGGCGCTCCTCCAACGCCAACAAGTCCAAATCATTCATGCGCCATCTGCCATTTCAGGGTGAGCATTGCCCCCAACACGATGCCCGCCGTGGCCAGCAGGCTGCCCAGGTTCAAGGTCGACAGGCCGCTCAGCCCTTGGCCAAACGTACAGCCCAGGGCCATGACACCACCCACGCCCATCAAGAGACCGCCCGACAGGTGCCGAACCAGGTCGTTGGTTTGGGTAAAGCCTTCCCAACGAAACGTGCCCGCGCGCCAGGCACTGAATGCCGCCCCCAGCACCACGCCTGGCAACATGGCCATGCCAAAGCTCACGCGCTTGGTGCCATCGCTGAAATAAAGGAAGGCGTCGAGCCAAAAGCCCACGGGCCCGACGAAGCTCATGGACTCCATCCGGCCGCTGGCGGTTGTGAGAAAGACCGACTCCAGCGTTTCAGGGTGCTCTGGCACCCACGCCAACACGCCTGAAGTCCACCAGAACAAGACGGCGACCAGGCCAACGCCCAGACCGGATAACAGATTTTTGCGGTTGCAAAAAGACGAGTCGCTCAAGGCCCAGAGACTGAGACACAAGGCCGCCAGGAGTGACGCCACAGCGCCCGCCACAGGCAAGCTCCAAGCTGAAAAATGCGCCAGCCACTGGCTGGCAAAGGGGCCGACCATCCATGCCATGTCGATGCGGTCAAGGCTTTGGACACGCCACACCGCAGGCAAACCGCGCACCGTGGCCAATGCGGCCATGCCCATCGCCATGAGGACGACCAGTTGTTTGAGGTTGCCAGCGCCCAAGCGCACGAGCGATTTGCTCGCGCAACCCGAGGCCAGCACCATGCCCACGCCAAACATCGCACCGCCCATCAGCAGGGACAGCCACGGCAGGCGTTGGGTGTTGTAAATCGTGTTGAGGGGGCTGATGCCTCCCAACAGCATCAAGGCGCCGAAACCGAGCGCGGCCACAGCAATGGCCAAGGCCCACTGCCTGGCCCGGTGGGTGTTGCCCATGAGGAACCAGTCGCTGACGGCTCCCAAGGCGCAAAAGTGTGTGCGGTGCAGAACGTGACCCAGCACCACCGACCCGGCAAACGCCAGCGCCAAGACGGCGAAAGTCTGCCACTGCAGTTGCTCAGCCGTCATGGCGGCGCTCAGCGCAGGCGGGCCAACCGGTCTTTGGCCGCTTGCGCGGTCTCGGAGTCGGGATAGGTCTTGATCAGGTCTTCCAAGGTCTTGCGAGCGCCCTTGCTGTCCTTGAGTTCCTGCTGCACGTTCGAGATGGCCAGCATGGCTTCACCAGCACGCGCGTGCGCGGGTGCTGCAGCCAGCATCTGGCGGAAATGCGCCATCGATTCTTTGTAGTCTTTGGTCGCGTACTCGGCGTTGCCCAGCCAGAACAAGGCCGAGGGCAGATAACCGCTTTGAGCGTAGCGCTGAACAAAGGTCAGCAACACCAGCCGAGCCGCAGCGAAGTCGCCCTTGCGGAACACCTCCAGCGCCTGCTCGTAGTCGCGTTTCTCGGCCACTTCGGCAGAAAACTCGCGGCCGTCCACCGTCACCTTGATCGGCTCGAGCTTTCGGAAGCGCTCGTCCAGCCCAGCTTGCACATCTTTGTGGCGCTGCTGCAATTCGGACAGGTCGCGCGCGAGTTGCTCTTGCTGACCACGGCCCTTGGAGATCTCGGTTTTCAGGCCATCGATCTGACCTTGCAAATCGAGCAGCGCGCGGCACAGCTGGGCGTTTTCTTCGCCCAAGGCCTTGATGCTGTTGTTGCTGCCTTCAAGCCGCTGGCGCAGATCGAGGATGGCGCGACGCGCCTCATCGTCTTCGAGCAAGCCCGCCTGCGCAGCCCCCAACGACAAAGCCAGCAGGCCTGCCAGTGCCAGGCGCTGCGCGAGTGAGCTCAAGCTTGTCGCGTGCATGGATCAATACCGGATTTCAACGCGGCGGTTCTTCGCCAGCGACAACTCGTCGGCACCTTCAGCAGCAGGCTTTTCTTTGCCATAGCTCACGGCTTCGATTTGGCTCTCAGGCACGCCCAAGAGGCTCAAAGCACGGCGCACAGCTTCTGCGCGCTTTTGGCCCAGAGCCAGGTTGTACTCGCGGCCACCGCGCTCGTCGGTGTGGCCTTCGAGTGTGGCTTTGCGCTGCTTGTTGGCTTGCAAAAAGCGGGCGTGGCTTTCGATCACAGGGCGCGCATCAGCACGGACCACAAAGCTGTCGTAGTCAAACAGCACCACATGGGCCGTGCCCATGGGGCCGATGCCACTGCCGGATTTGTCGGCCAGCACGGGAGCCACAGAGGACGAAGACGCCTGGCTGTCGCCGCTGCCCACGCCTGTGGTCGATGCGCCCGTCGACGTTGCAGATTTGTCTTCCACCGGCACATCGTCCAGTTTCACGCCCGAGGCGCAACCGGCCAACAAGGCCAACAACGCGATGCCACTGAGCAGTTTCTTCATCATTTCACAGACTCCATATAAAAAATCATTTGCGGTTGGGGCCCCAATTGGGCTCACGGATGTCGCCACCTTTGCCGGACAAGCGGGCCTTGATGCGGCCATCCAGTGTGGTGGTCATCAGGGCTTCACCTTGCTGTTGGGTGGCATAGACCACCAAACGGCTGTTGGGTGAAAAACTGGGCCGCTCATCCGCCCCGGTGTCGGTCAACGCGGAGCTTTGGCCTGTGGCCAGCTCCATCAGCTGCAAGCGGAACTGCCCGCCTTGGCGCTGAACATAAGCCATCCAGCGGCCGTCGGCACTGAGTGTCGGGGAGATATTGTAGGAGCCATTGAAGCTGACCCGTTCGGCGTTGCCGCCCTGCGCGGGCATGCGGTAAATCTGCGGGCTGCCGCCTCGGTCACTGACAAAATAAATTTGCGAGCCGTCTGCCGAAAAGGCCGGTTCGGTGTCGATGCTGCTCGACTGCGTCAAGCGGCGGGGTTCACCTCCGGCCAGGTCGATGCGGTAGAGCTGCGAGCCGCCATCACGCGTGAGGGTGGCGACCAACGAGCGGCCATCGCGTGCCCAAGCGGGTGCGCTGTTGGAGCCCTTGAAGTTGGCCACCACACGGCGCTGACCGCTGGCCACTTCGTGCACATAGATCACCGGCTTGCGCGACTCGAAGGACACATAAGCCACCTGGTTGCCCAGCGGTGACCAGGACGGCGAGATGATGGGCTCTTGGCTGCCCAGGGCAGATTGGGCGTTTTCACCGTCCGAGTCAGCGATCCAGAGGGTGTAGCGGCCAGATTGCTTGGTCACGTAGGTGATGCGGCTGGCAAAGGCCCCTGGCGTGCCCGTGAGTTTTTCGTAAATCCAATCGGCCATGCGGTGGGCTGACAGACGCAAATCACCGGCAGACACGGTATCGCGGAAGTCGGATTTTTCTTGGCCCTTGACCGCGTCCCACAAGCGGGCACGGATGTCGTAGCGGCCATCGGCCAGGCGCGACACACTGCCCGCAACCAATGCTTCAGCCGAACGCTGACGCCAAGGTGAAAAATCGGGGCGGCTGGTTTCGTCCAGTGCCGTGCCGGAGGCGTCCAGGCCCTTGAATTGCCCGCTGCGCTCCAGGTCCGCCTGCACGATGGCGGCCAGCTTTTGGGGCGCAGCCGCCTCGCCTTTGAAGGGCGCAATGACCACCGGCAACTGGGTCATGCCCACGCCCGTGACCTCGACCCGAAACTGCGCCGCAGCGGTTCCCGCCAAACACAGACCCAGCGCCAAAGTGGCCAAAGTTTTCCAGCGCATCAACAAAGCAGACAGTTCCATCATGGTGCGTTCATGTCCCAAAATCAGACAGGGGGATCGTACACCCGAGAAGTGACGTTCGAGGCCCCTGCAGGCACAAAGATGAAACAAGCCCCCTGCCGCCTCACCCCATCCATCTGGCGTACAGGCCAGCCTCTTACAATGGACCGGCACCATGACCACACCCAACACCCCGATTGAACCTGCGCTCGCCGCTGAGAGCACCCGCCAACGGCTGCTTCGCCTCAAGGGCTATTTCGGCCAACAACGTGGCGTCTGGGGGGTGGCCATCATCGCCACCTTGGTGTCGGCCTTCACGGAGCCGCTGATTCCGGCGCTGTTTCAGCCCTTGCTGGACAAGGGTTTCGCCCAAAACGCCCTGCCCTTGTGGTCGGTGCCTGTGGCCGTCATCGGCATCTTTTTGCTGCGCGGCATTGCGCATTACATGGGCCAATACGCGCTGGCCAGGATCACCAACGACGGCATGGAAAAACTCCGTCAAGACCTTTTCCGCCAACTGATGCGGGCCGATTTGAGCCTGTTCAGCCGGCAATCGGCCAGCACCCTGTCCAACACCATCGTCTACGAGGTGCAAAACGGTGCAGGTCAATTGGTCTCGGCCGTCATTGGCCTGACCCGGGACGGTTTCACACTGCTGGCCTTGGTGGGTTACCTGCTGTGGATCAACTGGAAGCTCACCTTGGTGGTGTTCACGGTGGCCCCGGGTTTGAGCTGGGTCATGAAAACCCTGTCCAAACGCCTGTACCGGCTGACCCGAGAAAGCCAGCAAGCCACCGACGATCTGGCCTACGTGGTCGAAGAGAACGTGTTGGCCCACCGCATGGTTCGCCTCCATGGGGCGCAGTCAGGACAACTCAAGCGCTTTGAACAACTGGGCCACCAGCTGCGCAGTTTGGCCCTCAAGTCCACCTCGGCGTCAGCGGCCATCACGCCGCTGACGCAAATG
>CANBTZ010000023.1 GCA_947372495.1 Comamonadaceae bacterium
TTGTGGCCTTTGAGTTGCAACAGGCCTGCGGCCTTGGCTCCGGACAGGAATGCATCGTTGCGTGATTCGTCAGCCAAGAAAAAGGGCACGTTCATGCGCGAGCGGCAGTCGTGTGCGACTTTGTTGCTGTAGAAATCAGAGGCGTCCAAAAAGTCATACAAGAGCTTGGCTTTGGCGATATTGCGTTGCTCCATTGTCGCCACGCCGCCTTGGCGTTTGAGCCATTGGAAGGTCAAGCCCGCCATGTAGATGCTGTAAGTGGGCGGCGTGTTGTACATCGAGCCGTTGTCGGCCACGGTTTTGTAGTTGAACGCGCTGGGGCAAGCCTTGAGTGCATGACCCAACAAGTCCTCGCGCACGATGACCAGCGTCACGCCAGCGGGGCCGATGTTCTTTTGAGCGCCGCCAAAGGCCACGCCCACGCGTGCCCAATCCACGCTGCGCGAGAGCACGTGTGATGAGAAATCAATCACGAGTGGTGCGTCAGAGCCCAAGGCTTTGAGGTCGGGCAGGGTTTGGAACTCCACGCCGTGAATGGTCTCGTTGGTGCAGATGTGCACGTATTGCGCATTGCTGCTCAGCTGCCATTGCGCAGGTGTTGGCAAGGTGGTGAAGTTGCTTTCCGCACCCGTGGCTGCCAAATGCGGCGTGCAGTATTTGCCGGCTTCTTTGTACGACTTCTCGCTCCAGCTGCCCGTGACCACCACGTCGACGGTTTCGCCGCGTGAAAGGTTCAAGGGCACGATGGCGTTTTCCGCCAGACCGCCGCCCTGCATGAACAAGATTTTGAAGTTGGCAGGCACGCTCAACAGTTCGCGCACATTGGCTTCGGCTTGTTCGTAGATGCTGATGAACTCTTTGCCTCGGTGGCTCATTTCCATGACGCCCATGCCGCTGCCGTTCCAGTCGGTCATCTCGGCTGCGGCTTGCTGCAAGACCTCCAGCGGCATGGCCGCTGGACCTGCAGAAAAGTTGAACGGACGCGTCATGTTCAGATCAGGCCTCGTCGCCGGTTGCACCTGCTTCGCCGTCTTCAGCGGCTTCGCTGTCGTTGGCGTTGGCATCGTTTTCGACAATGCGTTGCAAACCGCTGAGCTTGGCGCCTTCGTCCAAACCAATCAAGGTCACGCCTTGGGTGGCACGGCCCATCTCGCGGATTTCAGCCACGCGGGTACGCACCAGCACGCCAGTGTCGGTGATGAGCATGATCTCGTCGTCGGCTTGCACCAAGGTGGCGGCCACGACTTTGCCGTTGCGCTCAGATTGCTGGATGGCAATCATGCCTTTGGTGCCACGGCCGTGGCGGGTGTATTCGCTGATGTTGGTGCGTTTGCCGTAGCCGTTTTCGGTGGCGGTCAGCACGCTGGCACGGGCCACTGTGTCATCGGCCAAGGCTGCGGGGTCTTCTTGCTCGGACACCAGCATGGCGATGACGCTTTGGCCTTCTTCGATCATCATGCCGCGCACACCGCGGGCGCTGCGACCCAAGGGGCGCACATCGTTTTCGTCAAAGCGCACAGCCTTGCCGCCGTCGCTGAACAGCATCACGTCGTGTTTGCCATCGGTCAGAGCCGCACCGATCAAGAAATCGCCCTCGTCCAAGTTGACGGCGATGATGCCGCCCTTGCGGGGGTTGTTGAATTCGTCGAGCGAGGTCTTCTTGACCGTGCCCATGGACGTGGCCATGAACACGAATTGGTCCTCAGGGAAGGTGCGTGCTTCGCCGGTCAGGGCCAAGACCACGTTGATTTTTTCGCCTTCTTGCAGCGGGAACATGTTGACGATGGGGCGACCGCGTGAACCGCGTGAGCCCGCTGGCACTTCCCAAACTTTGAGCCAGTACAAACGGCCACGGTTGGAGAAGCACAGCAAATAGTCGTGTGTGTTGGCGATGAAGAGCTGGTCGATCCAATCGTCTTCTTTGGTCGCCGCCGCTTGTTTGCCTCGGCCGCCGCGCTTTTGCGAACGGTATTCAGACAAAGGTTGGCTCTTGATGTAGCCGCTGTGCGAGAGCGTCACCACCATGTCGGTGGGGGTGATCAGGTCTTCTGTCGAGAGGTCTTGCGCGCTGTGCTCGATCTCGCTGCGGCGAGCGCCGATTTTGGTTTGACCAAACTCTTGGCGCACCGAAGCCAGTTCGTCACCAATGATGGTGGAGACGCGCTCAGGCTTGGCCAGGATGTCCAGCAGGTCTTCGATCTCGGCCATCACCTCTTTGTATTCGGCGACGATCTTGTCTTGTTCCAGACCGGTCAGGCGTTGCAGACGCATCTGCAAGATTTCTTGCGCTTGGGTGTCGGACAGGCGATACAAGCCGTCCTTGCCCATGCCGAATTCGACTTCCAGGCCTTCGGGGCGGTAGTCATCGGCATTGATGACCGAGCCGTCTTCGCGGGCGCGGGTCAGCATGGTGCGCACCAGCTGGCTGTCCCAGCTGCGGGTCATCAGTTCGGCCTTGGCCACGGGCGGCGTGGGTGCACCACGGATGATGGCGATGAAGTCGTCGATGTTGGCCAATGCCACGGCCAAGCCTTCAAGCACGTGACCACGGTCGCGCGCCTTGCGCAGTTCAAACACCGTGCGGCGTGTGACCACTTCGCGGCGGTGCGACAGGAAGACCTGGATCAGGTCTTTGAGGTTGCACAGCTTGGGTTGGCCGTCGATCAGGGCCACCATGTTCATGCCGAAGGTGTCCTGCAGCTGGGTCTGCTTGTACAGGTTGTTGAGCACCACCTCGGGCACTTCGCCACGCTTGAGCTCGATCACCACACGCATACCGGACTTGTCTGACTCGTCCTGGATGTGGCTGATGCCTTCGATCTTCTTCTCGTGCACCAACTCGGCAATGCGCTCGAGCAGGGACTTTTTGTTGACCTGGTATGGCAACTCGTCCACGATGATCGATTGGCGCTGGCCCTTGTCGATGTCTTCAAAGTGGCACTTGGCGCGCATGACCACGCGGCCACGGCCAGTGCGGTAGCCGTCTTTGACACCTGTGATGCCGTAGATGATGCCGGCAGTTGGGAAGTCCGGTGCCGGAATGATTTCCATCAACTCGTCGATGGAGGCGTCTGGGTTGCGCAGCAAATGCAGGCAGGCGTCCACCACCTCGTTCAGGTTGTGCGGCGGGATGTTGGTGGCCATGCCGACCGCGATACCGCCCGAGCCGTTGATCAGCAGGTTGGGCAGGCGCGAAGGCAGCACCAGCGGTTCTTTTTCCGAGCCGTCGTAGTTGGGACCAAAGTCGACGGTGTCTTTGTCGATGTCGCCCAACATTTCGTGGGCGATCTTGGCCAAGCGGATTTCGGTGTACCGCATGGCCGCAGCGTTGTCACCGTCGACCGAGCCAAAGTTGCCTTGGCCATCCACCAGCATGTGGCGCATCGAAAAGTCTTGGGCCATGCGCACGATGGTGTCGTACACCGATTGGTCGCCGTGGGGGTGGTATTTACCGATCACGTCACCGACGATACGGGCGGACTTTTTGTAAGGGCGATTCCAGTCGTTGTTCAGCTCGTGCATGGCGAACAAGGCACGGCGGTGAACGGGCTTCAGGCCGTCACGGGCGTCGGGCAGTGCACGACCCACAATCACGCTCATGGCGTAATCGAGGTAGCTGCGCCGCATTTCCTCTTCAAGACTGATGGGCAAAGTTTCTTTGGCGAACTGAGTCATATGTATAGAGGGGGAAATTGGAGGCGCTGGAAACCCACGATTTTAGGTGCATTGCGCTGTGGCGTAAATGCAACGTTCTGACTTAAAGCAGGTAAGGTCCTTCGGACTGTCGCTGCATTTAACAAACCCGTACTTTTCGTATGGCACAATTGTCCACAGCGTGCAGGTGACGGTCATCTGCGACGTTCTGTTTTACGCAGCGCTGCTGCGGCTTTATCTCAGAGGAAGACCATGACAAAACTCAACAAAGTGGCAATGATGATTGCTTCCGTTGCTCTGGCAACTGCTGCTGGCGCTCAAAACATCGACAACTGGCGCAGCGCTTCGGGCGACGTGTGGAAGAACTCCACCGGTCTGTGCTGGCGCGATGCCAACTGGACACCTGCAACTGCAGCCCCTGGTTGCGACGGTGCCATCGTGGTGGCTCCTAAGGCTGCACCAGCCCCAGCACCTGCTGCTGCACCAGTGGCTCCTAAAGCCGCTCCAGCCCCTGTGGTCGTTGCTCCTGCTGCTGCAACCAAAGTCACTTACGCTGCTGACGCTTTCTTCGACTTCGACAAGTCGGTGCTCAAGAAAGAAGGCAAAGCCAAGCTCGACGACCTGGTCGGTAAAGTCAAAGGCATCAACCTGGAAGTCATCATCGCTGTGGGTCACACCGACTCCGTGGGTTCCGATGCTTACAACCAGAAGCTGTCTGTCAAGCGCGCTGACGCTGTGAAAGCCTACTTGGTGTCCAAGGGCATCGAGAAAAACCGCGTGTACACCGAAGGCAAAGGCGAGAAGCAGCCTGTGGCCGACAACAAAACTTCTGCCGGCCGCGCCAAAAACCGCCGTGTGGAAATCGAAGTGGTCGGTACCCGCGCCAACTGATTTCACTCTCTTGTGAATCCAAAAAGCCCCAGCGATGGGGCTTTTTTCATGGGCCTGACGGAAAAGCTTTTTGTCTGCGCGACAATCAGGCCATGAGCCACACCAACGTCGATCCGGCCGAACTGGCCAAGTTTTCTGATCTGGCCCACCGCTGGTGGGACCCCGAGAGCGAATTCCGTCCGCTGCACCAAATCAATCCTTTGCGTCTGGAATGGATTCATGGCTTGAGCCCATTGACGGGCTGCACAGTGCTGGACGTCGGTTGCGGCGGCGGCATTCTGGCCGACGCCATGGCGCGCAAAGGGGCCGATGTCTTGGGCATCGACTTGGCCACCAAATCGCTCAAGGTCGCCCAGCTGCACGCACTCGAAGCCGGCACCAGCGGCGTTCAATACCGAGAAATCAGTGCAGAAGCGCTGGCGGCTGAACAGCCTCAGCAGTTCGATGTGGTCACCTGCATGGAAATGCTCGAGCATGTGCCTGACCCTGCTGCGGTGGTCAAAGCCTGCGCGCAATTGGTCAAGCCCGGTGGCTGGGTGTTCTTTTCGACTTTGAACCGCAACCCCAAATCTTTCCTGTTTGCCATTTTCGGAGCCGAATACATCCTCAAGCTGCTGCCCAAAGGCACGCATGAATACGCCCGCATGATCAAGCCGAGCGAGCTGGCCCAGTGGGCGCGCGATGCGGGGCTGGATGCGCAAGGTTTCAAAGGCATGGCATACAACCCCTTCACCAAGCGCTACTGGTTGAGCCAAGACACGAGCGTGAATTACCTGCTGGCGTGCAGAAAGAACTGAGCCATGTTTGAACAATGCCAGGCCGTACTGTTTGACCTTGACGGGACCTTGATCGACAGTGCGCCCGACCTGGGGGCAGCGGCCGACAAAATGCGCACCGATCGCGGCCTGTCCTCTTTTCCGCTCGAGCACTACCGGCACATGGCTGGGGCAGGTGCCAGAGGCATGCTGGGCATCGCCTTTGACATGACGCCAGAGCACCCGGAGTTCATGGCGTATCGGGAAGAGTTTTTCGTCAACTACGAAAACGCCATGACCGAACGCACCCGCATCTTCGATGGCGTCGTCGACATGATTGACGCGTTGGTCAAGAGGGGCCTGCCTTGGGGCGTGGTCACCAACAAATCGAGCCGATTCACCGATCCACTGACCTCTGCCATGCCTTTGTTTGCGACGGCGCGTGCCATTGTCAGTGGCGACACGACGCCTCACGCCAAGCCGCACCCTGAACCCCTGTTTGAGGCAGCGCGCCGCCTGCAGGTGGCGCCAGAGCACTGCGTGTATGTCGGCGATGATGAGCGCGACATTGTTGCCGGCTTGGCTGCAGGCATGGGCACGGTCGCTGCCACCTACGGTTATCTGGGGCAACAGAGCGAAGTGGCGCGGTGGAACGCACATTTACACATCAATTCGCCGCTCGAGCTCTTGAATTCTCTGCGAAGCGCCTAAAATAGGACGCTTGGGGCTGCACTGGTTTCGACATGGGTTCGGACGCGTGGCAGGGCATGTCGAGGTTCTGATCCTCGTTAATCTTCGGAAAAAAAACTAACTGCAAACGACGAACGTTTCGCACTCGCCGCTTAATCCGGTGAGCCTTGCAACAGTTGGCCGATAGGCTGGGTTAGGGTGATGAGGGGGTTAAACCCCTCAAAGTCCTAGCTGCAAGGTAAAACATATGGGCTGGCATCACCTCGGGTACCTTGAGGTGGTGTGAGAAAAAAGGGTACTGGCTGGGTGTTCAGCGTGTCGCTGCGCGGTTCATTTGGCGAGACTCAAATCAGACGACTACACATGTAGAACTGTACGAAAAAGACTTATGGACGGGGGTTCAAATCCCCCCAGCTCCACCAAACCCTGAAAAGGCCAACCGTCACCGGTTGGCCTTTTTTCTTGCCCATTGCAAGGTCTGGCAACAGTACTTTTTGGACTCTTTCAAGCCGCACGTGCACGCGCCGCATGCAGCTTTTTGTAGCTGTCCATGAGTCGGTGGTGCCTGTCAAGGCCCTCTAGCTGCATGCTTGTGGGCGTGAGTCCAAAAAAGCGTACGGTGCCATCGACTGAGCCGATGACCGCGTCCATCCGGTCGTTGCCAAACATCCGGCGGAAGTTGTGCTCGTAATCGGCGAGTTCCAGGTCTGGATCGAGTTGCACTTCCAGCACCACGTTCATGGCTTGGTAAAACAACTTGCGCTCGACCGTGTTGTCGTTGTACTGCAAGAAGGCTCCCACCAGTTCTTGGGCTTCTTCCAACTGTTGCAAGGCCAAATTGATCAGCAGCTTCAACTCCAGCACCGTCAGTTGTCCCCACTCGGTGTTTTCATCAAATTCAATGCCGATCAAGGTGGCAATGTCCAAGTACTCATCGAGCTCGTTGTTCTCCAAGCGGTCCAGCAAGGCAGACAAGCGGGTATCGTCCAAGCGGTGCAGGTTCAAGACGTCTTCGCGGAACAGCAAGGCCTTGTTGGTGTTGTCCCAGACCAAGTCTTCAACAGGGTAGACCTCGGAGTAACCTGGCACCAGAATGCGGCAAGCCACGGCGCCCAGCTGGTCGTACACAGCGGTGTAAACCTCTTTGCCCATGTCTTGAAGAATGCCCAACAAGGTGGCGGCTTCCTCGGCATTGGAGTTCTCACCTTGGCCTGAAAAATCCCACTCCACAAATTCGTGATCCGCCTTGGCACTGAAAAAGCGCCACGACACGATGCCGCTGGAATCGATGAAATGCTCGACAAAGTTGTTGGGTTCGGTGACCGCGTTGCTCTCGAAGGTGGGTGGCGGTAAATCGTTCAGTCCTTCAAAACTGCGGCCTTGCAGCAACTCGGTGAGGCTGCGCTCCAGCGCCACTTCCAAGCTGGGGTGCGCGCCGAACGATGCAAACACGCCGCCTGTGCGCGGGTTCATGAGCGTGACGCACATGACGGGGTAGGTGCCGCCCAGTGACGCGTCTTTCACAAGCACCGGGAAACCTTGTTCTTCCAATCCTTGGATGCCCGCCAGGATGCCGGGGTATTTGGCCAAGACGTGTTGCGGTACATCGGGCAAGCAAATCTCGCCTTCCAGAATTTCGCGCTTGACGGCGCGTTCAAAAATCTCGGACAGGCATTGCACTTGCGCTTCGGCCAGTGTGTTGCCCGCACTCATGCCGTTGCTGACGAAGAGGTTTTCAATCAGGTTGGACGGGAAATACACCACCGCGCCATCCGACTGGCGCACATAGGGCAGCGCGCAGATGCCGCGCGCTGCGTTGCCCGAGTTGGTGTCGATCAGATGCGAGCCACGCAGCTCACCATCGGGGTTGTAGATGGGCAGGCAGTAGGCATCCAAAATGTCTTTGGGCAGCGCGTCTTTTTTGCCTGGCTTGAACCAGCGTTCATTGGGGTAGTGCACAAACGCTGCGTTGGCGATGTCTTCGCCCCAATAGGCGCCCGCATAGAAATGGTTGTTGCTCAACCGTTCGATGTATTCGCCCAGTGCCGATGCCAACGCGCTTTCTTTGGTCGAGCCTTTGCCGTTGGTGAAGCACATGGGCGAGTGCGCATCGCGGATGTGCAGTGACCACACATTGGGAATGATGTTGCGCCACGAAGCAATTTCAATCTTGATGCCCAAGCCCGCCAAGAGGCCCGACATGTTGGCGATGGTTTGCTCCAGCGGCAGGTCTTTGCCTGCAATGAAGGTGCTGCTGTCAGCGCCCGGTTTGATCGTGAGCAAGGACTGGGCATCGGCGTCCAGGTTCTCAACTTCTTCGATCACAAACTCGGGGCCGGCTTGCACCACTTTCTTGACCGTGCAGCGCTCGATGGAATTCAAAATGCCCCGACGGTCGACTTCTGAAATGTCGGATGGCAACTCCACCTGAATTTTGAAAATCTGTTGGTAGCGATTCTCCGGATCGACGATGTTGTTTTGCGAAAGGCGGATGTTTTCAGTGGAAATCTTGCGCGTGTCGCAATACAGCTTCACAAAGTAGGCCGCGCACAAAGCCGACGAGGCTAAAAAATAATCGAAGGGGCCCGGGGCCGAGCCATCGCCTTTGTAGCGGATGGGCTGGTCGGCCACGACGGTGAAGTCATCGAACTTGGCTTCCAGGCGAAGCTTGTCGAGAAAGTTGACTTTGATTTCCATGGGGAGGTCGGTGTAAACAGTGCGCCAAAAGATGCGGGAGCAGGCATTCGCTGCCGCGTTGTTCCCCAGTATATAAAGCTTGGGAAATCAGCCCCGCAGGGCGCGTATCATTGCCCATCCGCAGCATGGAAGGCATCTGCCCCGTGCGGTTTCAAGATCGCGTTTCATTCAGAGGTGATTTGTGTTGAATAAAAAATTGTTGACCCTGTGCGCCTGTGTGGCCCTGTCATTCACATCCCATGCGGCAGAGCCAGTCAAACCCGCGGCCACAGTCAATGGCGTGAAAATCGGTGCTGAAGTGCTTGAATTGCTGGTGGCCAACAACGTGGCCCAAGGTGGCAAAGACACGCCCGAGCTGCGTGCCGCCCTCAAGGGGGAGCTGATTGCTCGCGAAGTGCTGGCACAAGAGGCTAAAAAGCAAAAGCTCGACCAAGACCCTTCCGTCAAAGCGCAACTGGCGCTGCAGCAAAGCGCGTTGTTGGCAGACACCTTGATCGCCAAGGAAGCGCCCAAATTCAACATGTCAGAAGACAAGCTGCGTGCGGAATACAAGCGCCAATCTGACTTGCTGGCCGATGCCGAAGAGTACCAAGTCAGCCACATCGTGAGCGCCACAGAAGCCGACGCCAAGGCCATCATCAAAGCCGCCAAGGATGGCCAGGCATTTGACAAATTGGCCCGTGAAAAATCCACCAGCCCCAGTGCGCAAAAGGGTGGCAGCCTGGGCTGGTTGATGGGCAACCAGATCAATCCGGCCCTGTTCAACGTGATCGTGAACCTGAGCGAAGGCGGCGTCACCTCCTTGCCCATTGCCACGCCCGAAGGCTGGCAAGCCATCCGCCTGGACGGCAAGCGCAAGTTCAAAGTGCCCAGCTTTGAAGACAGCAAACAGCAACTGGTGAATGCCCAATTCGCCAACGAGCGCGCTGAGTTTGTTCAAAAGCTGGTGAAAGCGGCCAAAGTCGAGCAATGAACCGGGGTGTGGGGCGGCTAAACTTCGGTGTTTACTGTTTAACTGTTTAGCCATGTCCCACTACCACCTTTACGCGATCGGCAATGCGCTGGTCGACACCGAATACGAAGTCAGCGACGCCTTGCTTGCCGCCATGGGCGTGAGCAAGGGCCACATGACGCTGATCGACGACGTGCAGCGCACCGAGCTGCTCGGCCATGTGCAAGCCCTGCACGCACGCCGCACAGGCGGCGGCTCGGCCGGCAACACCGTGGTGGCATTGGCCCAACTGGGCGGCCAGGCCTTTTACTCTTGCCGCGTGGCCAATGACGAACTGGGCGCTTTTTATGCCCAGGACCTGCAGGCCAACGGCGTGGCCACCAACCTCACACACACCGCGGCCACCCATGGCCAGACGGGCAGCTGCATGGTGCTGGTCACGCCCGATGCCGAGCGCAGCATGTGCACATTTTTGGGGGCCACCTCGCAGCTGGACCGCCAGGCGCTGCACCCCCACGACATTGCCAAGTCCAAAATCTATTACATGGAAGGCTACTTGGCCGCTTCGCCCACTGGGCTCGAAGCCGCGGTCGAAGGCCGCCAACTCGCCGTTCAGCATGGGGTGCAAACCGCCCTCACGCTCAGCGATGTGAGCATGATTAACTTCTGCCGCGCAGGCCTCGAAGCCATGATCGGTGACGGGCTGGACTACCTGTTCGCCAACGAAGAAGAAGCCCAGACCTGGTGTGGTACGACCGATGAAAGCGCTGTCTTGGCCCAGCTGCAAAAGCTCGCACGCACCGTGTGCCTGACGCAGGGGCCACGCGGTAGCTTGGTGATTTCGGGTGGCCAGGTGACCCATGTGCCTGCTGTACCCACTCATGCGGTGGACACCAACGGCGCAGGTGACATGTTTGCGGGCGCCTTCCTTTATGGCATTACCCACGGCATGACCTTGGCTCAAGCAGCAGCGCTGGCCAACCGCGCTGCCGCCGAGGTGGTCGGCCAGCATGGCAACCGCCTCACGGCCGATCGCCTGCAAGCCATCTTGCGCGAATTCAAACTTTGAGCTTTCAGGAGACTTTGATGAAAACTTGGGCTGTTTGCCTCCTGTCCGCTGCCACTCTGGGGGTGATTTCTCAGCCAGCCAACGCACAGGGTTTCGTTGGCGACATCGGCGGCATGGTGGCCACATCTGGCGCCTTGGCTAAAGGTGCTGACGCCAGCAGCACGGCGCTCCCGTATGTCTATGGTGACTGGGGCCGTTTTTATGCCCGCGTGGACACGCTGGGCGTCAAGATGCTGCCTTTGGCCGATGGCCACATTGAGTTGGCCATGCGCGTGAGCACCGAAGGCTTCAAGTCCAGTAAGACCGCTTATCCCGCCGCAGGTGACCGCAGCGCGCCGCTGCCCATTGGGCTGGGCACATTCCAGCGCACGGCACTGGGCGGCTTGTTGGCCTATGCCATGCACGACCCCCAATCGGGTGGTCAGTTTGGCGAACTCAACTGGGCAGGCAAGATCGATGTGGGTCCGGTCAAGCTGTATCCGCAGCTGGGTGTCCAGTACCGCTCGACAGACTATGTGCGGCACCTCTACGGCATCAACGCCGCGCAGTCGCTGGCCACGGGCTTGCCTGTTTACCAACCGGGCTCCTCGTTCACGCCCATGGCCACTTTGCAGGCTTCTGTGCCTTTGAGCGGGCCTTGGTCGCTGCAATTGCAAACGCGCTACCGTCGCTTGGACAACGCAGTGGCCCACAGCCCCTTGGTCAACGCCACCAGCCAGGTGTCTGGCTTTGCTGCCCTGACCTATACCTTGAATTGATGACTTTACCCAGCGGCGTCGTGACCAGCCGCTGGTTTATTTAGAATCCTGCACACTGCCCCTTGAGTCTGGGGCGGTCTTTTTATTTTTTAGAGGTTGAGCTATGAAACGCGATTATTTTGCTTCCGGTCCTCGGTACGACCACCGTCCTTCTGATCAGCGCAGCGGCACCTGCATGGCCCTGATCGATGGGCGTTTTTTGGTCTGGCTGGCTCAGCAAGGTGCCTTGGGCACCACGGGCGAGTCGGTCAACCGCCAAGGCCTGCTGGGACTGCTTTCGCACGCCTTGTCGCACACGGGCCTCGATGTCGATTTGCGCCGCATTTACTGGTACAGCGACCGCTCGGACGGCTTGGTGATCGATGACCAAATCGTTCGTCTGGTGCAGGCGCACGACGCCGACGGCGGTTCATCGCTCTTGCGCTCCTTGGGGCACGACCTCAAGCAACTGGCCGAGCACCATGCGTGCGACCATGTGCTGGTGGCCAGCGACGACGAGCGGTTCCTGTCAGCCATCGACGAAGCCCAGCTCAGTGGCCTGAGTGTGCATTTGTTGGCCGACGATTCGGCCCGCAACATGACCCAAATGGTGCGCACGGATCCAGGTTGGGCGCGTTTGTTGTCGCAAGGCGACCGCCGCGTGGTGGTCAACTCTCAGGCTTTGGCCGACATCCTGCAGGGCAAGACGCCCACAGGCATGGGCCTGGCGGTGGAGGACGTGGAAGAGCTGCGCAAATCCATGAACGAAGTCATTTCGGGTTGGTGGGCCGAAGAGCCTGAAGACCTGCGCGAAGACCTGCGCGAGGCCTTGCAAGTGAGCCGCGGCGTGCCCCAAGAGGTGGACCGCCAACTGCTGCTGCGCATGCGCCAGCGCTTGGCCCGCGCATTGAGCTTCCCAGAAAAGAAAATGCTGCGCGAGACCCTGCGCGACGTGGTGATGGGCGTTGAGCCCGCATCCACGCCCGCACCAGCGCCGGTGATGCCTGACGCGCAAGAGTGATTTTTTGTAGGAGCGACGCCCTCGTCGCGATGCGGCAAGCGCTGATCGCCGCGAGGGCGCGGCTCCTACAGCGGCGGCGTCAGTCGACGGTTGCGCCTGACGCCTTGACCACCTTGCCCAAGCGCACGGTGTCCCGTTTGATCAATTCGCCAAACTGGGCAGCGGTGCCTGCCACCACGGGGGTGCCAATCGCTTCCCACTTCTTGCGGAACTCAGGCTCTTTGAAGATCGCATTCAAGGTGTTGTTGAGCTTGTCGACAATGGCCGGTGGGGTGCCCGCACGCATTGCAATGCCGTGCCACGCAGTGAACTCGTAGCCTGTCACGCCAGCTTCTGCCATCGTGGGCACGTTGGGCAGTAAAGGACTGCGCTTGGCCGATGTGACAGCCAGCGGCACCAGCTTGCCCGACTGGATGTGTGGCAAAGAGCTGCCCAAGATGTCAAACATCACACCCACTTGGCCGCCCACCAGATCGTTCAGCGCGGGGCCCGCACCCTTGTAGGGGATGTGGGCAATGTCGATATTCATCTGCGTGTTGAACAACTCGCCTGCCAGGTGCTGCGGTGTGCCGTTGCCGGCCGACGCAAAGCTCAGGTTTGACTTGGGTGTTTTGGCCAGCGCAATCAGTTCTTTCACGCTTTTGATGCCCAGGCTCGGGTGCACTTCCAGCACCAGCGGGAACGACGACAACTGGATCACCGGCGTCAGGTCGGTGAGCGGGTTAAAGGTCATGGTGCGGTACAGCGTGGGGTTCACGGCCATCGGGCCGCTGGCCGCCAGCAGCAGGGTGTGGCCATCGGCAGGCGCGATCTTGGCCACTTCGTTGCTGCCCAAGTTGCCGCCTGCGCCGCCCTTGTTGTCCACCATCACCGTCACACCCAGGCGCGTGGTCAGTTCGGCTTGCAGCAGGCGTGCCATCAGGTCGGTCGGTCCGCCCGGTGGGTAAGGCACCACAAACCGGATGGTCTTGGTGGGCCAGTTGTCTTGGGCCATGGCCGGCAAAGTGGCGCCAGTCAAACCTGTGCACAGCAAAGTGAGTAGGGTGGTGGTTTTTAAGAATTTTCTGAGTTGCATGTGGGGCTCCAGTGTGTTCTTTGTATTGTCACGCAGCAAAGCGTTCGCGAATTTGCGCCGCTGTGGCAATCGGGCGGCCCAAGCTGCGCGTGGCGTCAGCGGCTTGCGTCACCAATGCCGCATTGTCGGGGGCGATTTCACCGTTCTTGAGGAACAGGTTGTTCTCAAAGCCCACACGCACATGCCCACCCAGCGATGCCGCTGCGCTCACGCACGCGTGTTCAGTAGCGCCAAACGCGCACACCGCCCAAGGCTCGCCCGTGGTGTGTGCGTGCACAAAAGGCACCAGATCGGTGGGGTTCGATGTTTGTCCTGCGGTGTAGCGCCCCAACACAAACAGCAAGAACCAAGGGGCATCCCCAATCACGCCGCGCTGGCGCAGGTCTTGCCAACGCTGCAGGTCCTTCACGTCGTAAATGATCACTTGCGTCATGACCTTTTCGCGCACGAGTCCGGCAAAGAAGTCGGCCAGGCCCTTCTCGCCAATCTCAGGCTGATCCACTTCACGCAAACCCACCGACACCGCTTCGGGGCGCAAGGCTTGCACCATGGCGATTTGCGCGGGGGCTTGGTACACCTTGGCCGCTTCGCTGGTGATCTGAAGCACCATCTCTTTGCCCACCGCAGCGCGCACTGTGGCGGTGGCGTTGCGGTAACCCTGCACGTCGAGGCTGTGGCCCCCTTGCGCATCGCGGATGTGCAAATGCAGCATGGCAGCCCCTGCTTCGAGGCACTGCTTGGCTGTGCGCGCCAGGCTCTCGGCTGTGAGTGGCACCTGTGCGTGATCGCTCAGTTGCTTATAGGCCCCGTTGGGTGCGGTGGTGATGATCAGTGGATGGCTGTAAAAGTTGCTCATGGTGTGTCGGGGGTGCAGGTTTAAAAACTTTTGTCCAAGGGGGGCAACTCGTCGGCCAGCATCTCAAGGCCTTGTCGCAGCAAACGGTCGTATCGGTCCCGCTCGGCTTGGCGAGTTTCGGGTGTCCACTCGTAAAAGCCAGCCCCGGTCTTCATGCCAAAGCGGCCCGCGGCCACACGCTCGCGCAGCGCAAGGGCGGGCTCTGCAGTGTTCGACAAGCTGGGGTACATGGTGGCTGCAGCGGCGCAGTGCACATCGATGCCCGCATGGTCACGCTGCATGACCGGGCCTGCCGCCAAAAAGCGAAAGCCAAAACCAAAGCGCACCGCCGCATCCACGTCTTCTGGGGTGGCCACACCTTCGTCGATCATGGCAAAGGCCTCGCGCGACAGCGCATGCTGCAAGCGGTTGGCCAAAAAACCAGGCTTGTCCTTGCGCACCAGCACCGGCACATTGCCGCAGCCGCGCATGAAGCCGCACAAAGCCTGCGCTGCTTCCAGCTCGCTTTCTGGTCCCAACACCACCTCGACCAGCGGCACCAAATGCGCGGGCATGAAGTAATGCAAACCAAACATGCGCTCTTGCGTGGGCAAACCTTGGGCAATCGCACTGATCGGAAAGCTCGAACTGTTGCTGGTCAGCACCGTTTGGGCTGGGGCCAGCGCCACCAACTGCTTGAACAGCACTTGCTTGATGTCCAGTTTTTCCGGGATGCATTCGATCACCAGCCGCACATCGGCCCAGTGCACATCTGCAAGGCTTGCAACGGCCTGTAAACGGTTGGCCCGGTGGCCCAAGGCCAGCTCGTTCAGACCGGCCAGCACATGGCCTTGCAAGGCGGCGCGTTTGTCGTCAGCGGAGTCCACCACCGTCACGCGGCAGCCGCCCCGCGCCAACACAATGGCCACGTCAGCCCCCATGGTGCCTCCACCCACCACCACGGCATGGCAGTCGCGCGGTTGCGCTGGCAAAAGGCTCGAAAAAGAAGTGTTTTCAATAGACATGGCGCAGTTTAGAAAGCTGTCATTCGTTCGTCAAACTGATTTTTTCTATAAACTGATCAGCTATGCTGATTAATTGGTCCTCCCGCGACATCGACATCTTTTTAACCCTGAGCGAAACCCTGAGCTTCAGGCAAACGGCCGAGCGCATGCACCTGTCGCAACCGGCGGTCACTGCCGTCATCGCGCGCATGGAAGCGGCCCTCGAAGTCAAACTCTTTGACCGCACCACGCGCCAAGTGCAGCTCACCGGGCCGGGCCGCGTGTTTGTCGAGCAAGCCCAGCGCCTGCGCCACACCGCACAAGACGCGGTGCGCGCCGTGCGCGAATACGCCAGTCTGCAGGTCGGGCAGGTGTCGATGGCGGCCATGCCTTCATTGGCGGCCACCGTGGTGCCCCGTGCCTATGCGCGGTTCGCCAAGGCCTACCCGGGCGTGCGCCTCAAATTGCTCGACACCTTGTCTGGCCCCGCTTTTGACATGGTGCGGGCAGGGCAGGTGGACTTTGCGCTCACGGCGGCCAACCCGGCTTACCCCGACTTGGATTACCTGCCGCTGGCGTCAGATGGTTTTGTGCTCTTGTTGCCCAAGACCCACAAACTGGCCCGCAGCACCCGAACGATTTCTTGGCTCGATGTGGCCGAGTTGCCCCACATCTCGATGCCTTTGCCGTCCAGCGTGCGGCAATACGCCGATGCGGCGTTTTTAGAGCACCGCATCCAGTTCGCCCCACAGTTTGAACTCGAGCATTTGGCCAGCATCAAGGCGCTGGTGGCCGCTGGCCTGGGCGTGGCCGCATTGCCCGAGTTGGCCGCCAATGTGGGGCCTGACACGGGCATCGTTCGCAGACCCTTGATGGGCCCCGATTTGCGCCGCCCCATTGGCCTCGTCAGTTTGCGCGGGCGCAGTCTGTCGCCTGCGGCAAGTGCGATGGTGGAATACCTGACGCAAGAAATGAAATGACCGCGTGAAGCCCAACCTCAGTTGACTTCAAACTCGATGGTTTTTTGGCCTTGCCGGCCTTCGCTGTCTTCGATGCTCAGCAGCAAGCGGTGGCTGCCCTTGGGCAAGCTGGCTTCTTTTACCGTGATGCCTTGCGCCGTGACTTTGGTGGCGTTGAGCAGGCGCTGGGTGATGTCGATGCGCAAGCGGCCATACTGGGCTTTGAAAGTCTCTGGCCGCACTGCGCTGTTGGCGGCCGACTGAAACAGCAACTCGATGGTGGACGGCGAAGAGATCGGCGCGCTCAGTTTGGGCGAAACGACTTCAATCACCGGGGCACCAGGGTTGATGCCCGCTTTGGCCCGCAAAGGCTCGGGCGCAGCAAGCGAGGCCTGCATCTCTTGCGTGGACACCAATTCGAACGCTTGAGCTGGCCCCAGCAAGCCACACAACGCAGCGATGACTGAAACAGCGCGCAACGTCATTGCGTGATGGTGATGCGCACGCGCCGATTTTCACTGGCCAGGGGCTTGTCTGGCATCAGCAGTTCGCTGAATCCTTTGCCCTCAGCTTGCAATCGGTCGTTGCTCACGCTCTGGCTGATCAGGTAGTTCTGAACGGCCAAAGCCCGGCGGGCCGACAACTCTTGGTTGTATTCGGCTTTGCCTTTGGCGTCGGTGTGGCCTTCGACTCGGAACTTCAAGCTGGCCAGACGCTCGCTGTTCATGGCCGAGGCCAAGTTGTCGAGCAAAGGCTTGCTGCTGGCCTGCAAGTTGGCCGAGTCGAAATCGAAGTTGATCGACAAATCCAGCGTCACGGGTTTGGGCACGATGTTGCGACCCAAGCTGCGTGTTTTGGGGGCATCGGGTGGGGTGAGTTTCTCGATCAAGTCATCCTTGCTGGCTTGCTGCACCAATTGCGCAGAAGCCGACAGCACAGCAAAGATCAAGGTGAAAGCGATGGACAGTTTTTTCATTGGACTTCCTTGAATGTCAGGAGTTTGGCGCCAAAGCGTTCAGAGCCTTCGCCGTCTTTGTTGTGGACCAGAAAGTTGACCAGCGCAGCGCGCCCACCGATTTCGTTCAGCGCAAAGGTGAACGGGTTTTTGGCATCCGGCTCGGTCATTTCCAGTCGGTCAATTTTTCGTGGGCTTGTGGTCACCATGACCAGCAAGTGGTCCTCGCCCGCAGGGCCTGCGGCCTCCAGCTGCCAATCGGGGCGCGGCAGCTTGCGGGTTTGACCAGCCTTGATTTGGTTGTCTCGGTCCAGGCCATTGGGGTAGAGCACATAAAAACTCTTGCGGTCACTGCCCAGCATCACCAGATAAATGTACCCATCGTGGCTGGACTTGACGCTCAGGTCCAAGGCGTCCTTGCCAATTTTCAAGACGGACTTGCTGAGCTTCACATCGACCACCAAGCGCGGATTGCTCTGCTGCTGAATATCGCGCAGCGTGGCCAAAGACGCGAGCATAGGCTCAACGGGTGGCGCAGGTGCAATGACGGGCGCGGGAGCAAGCACTGGCGCTGTAACCGGTGCAGCCGCTGCGACTGTCGGTGGCTTCTGTGGCGAGGTTGGAGGGCTGACTGGAGGCGAAGTTGCTGGTACAGGCGCAGGCGTCGCTGCTGTCACCTGCTGCGCAGGTGCAGTGGCTTGCGGTGGTTTGGGTGGCGTGGGCGTCACTGCTTGTGCAGCGGGGGCCACCACTGCATTGACCGGTTTGCTGGGCGCAGGCGGTGTCACAGCGGCCACCACGGTGGGCGCTGGCGCGGCCGCCACCAAGGCTGGCGCAGGTTGTGGCCGCTGCACAGGAATCAAATTGCGGTTGCCAGACACCGACACATGGTGCGCCGTCAAGTCTTTCGAGCCCTGCATTTTTTGATCAATGATGGCCTGAGCACATTGCTGAATCTCGGCCAGCGACACCGCACCCGAGCCGTCGGTGTCCGCCGCTTTGCCCAGCAAACAGTCGCGAATGCCTTGGGTGGCCAAACCGCCTTTGCCGGGTTCATCAAAACTCACTTCGTCGGGACGTGAAGACGTGATTTGAACCACGTTCTCTTGCAAGGCGCCAAGCCGCGTGCTCTCGCCCAACAGGCTGCGCGTTTTGATGTTGGACGGTTGGCTGCACGCGTCTGCGGCACTGCTGGCCTTGTAGTTGAATTTGGGTTTGAACTCGATCCCTGCAATCGATCGCGTGCCAGCCTTCTTGCTGGCGATGCCGCCCGAATGGCAAGCGTCGATCATCGTGATGACCTTGTCCGCGCCGTCGGTGACTTTTTGTGTGGCTTTGGCCAGCTCGGCGTTGGTGATGGCTTGCCCGTCGTGCGTCAGCAGGCCTTCCACGCAACCATTGGCCGTGGCATCCCAGTAGCGGGTCCCGTGACCCGAAAAATAAATGAAGCTGCGCCCACCTTCACTGGTGCGCTCACCCAAATTTCTAAGCTCTTCGAGGATGTTGGCCTTGGTGGCTTGCTGGTCCTGAATCACCCGAATCTGGTTGGCCGGGACGCCCATGGCTTGGGCAATGCGTTTGGCACTTTCTATGTCGTGGGGAACCCCCACCAGCGTTGCAGCGCCCGAGCTTTCCGTGTATTGGCTCACTCCAATCACCAACGCCGAGCGTGGTGCGGTGGGTGTGGCCGCCTGAGCCAGCGTCAAACAAGCCAAACTGGCCAGCAGCGTCGTCCATCGCGATTTCATCATGGGCATAGCGTCCTCAAAATTCTTTCAATCAGTTGCCAATGAACACTTTCAGGCCCGAGTAAAGCGCGGTGCCTGCAGACACCAGCGGTGCAAAAGCGGTGACCAGACTCTGAACCTGACGGGTGACTTCGGCGATCTTGAATTGGCCTTTTTCGTCACGCTCAAGCAACACACTCAAGCTGATGCGGTTTTGCTGCTTTTGTGCCCAGTGGGTGTTCAAGCGGTGAATCAAATACCCGGTGAAAAAAGCCAAGCTGATCGCAGCCACGTACTCGAATGTTTCTTTCCAGTCCCGAGCGTTGCTTGGCCACAGCGACACGTGATCGATGGTGGCGGTGATCCACAGCATCAGCCAGACACTGGCCACACCCGTGAGCAAAGCGGCCAAGAGCTGAACCACCACACCCATGCCGCTTCTGCGGGCACATACGTAGCCCGTCAGCGCAGGCAGCGTGATGGTCAGCAGCCGCAGTGCCACAGGCGGTGCGTCATAAACAAACAGCAACACCCAATGCGACAGGCCCACGCAGGCCAGTGTCAGCAGAGCCAGGGTGAGCAAGGTCAGCCAAGACCTGTGATCCGTATCGGGTGTTGCGTTTATGGGCGCAGTCAGTGCCATTTGCTGCTGCTCATTGAAGGCCAAGGCCAGCGCCCCGATGTCGTGCGACTTCAACTCTGCCAAGGCAACTTGTTGTTCCTGTACGACGCTTTTGAGTTGTTCGACTTGGTCCGACAGGTCAGCTAACTGCATCGCCAATGGCTTGAACATCACCAAATCGCGTGTGCAATGGCTGCACACCGACGCCTGCAGCGGCACATCGCTGCAGCAAAAAGGGCAGCTGAACGTGGTGCGGGTCACTTGGCGGTCAGCTGGATCGTGGTCTGCGCTTCGCGGCCTTCAGAGTCGCGCACCCACACCCGGATGGGGTGCGTGCCCACTGGCACGCTCGCGTGCGCCAGCTCCACAGTGTTGCCGTTCAGGCCGGGTTTGAATCGCGAAGTCAAATCAACAATCGGTTGCTTAAGGTACTCAAACTTGATGGATGAAGCATCAATTTTTGCGCCTCCGCGAGGCTCGAAAGCCAACTTGAAATCAAACGACTTGGCCGTGACTTCTGCGGGTGTTTGCAAGCTGATGCCAGGGCCTCGGGTGATCGCGCGCGTGGCGGGCACTTGCAGGTTGGGTGCCTTGGCTTCGTCGTCGGTGATCAGTTTGACTTGGGCTGATGTGAGCCCGTGAAGGGCGATCAGGCTCAGGGCCAGTGAGAATTTGAAAATGGTAAATCGCATGACAAGCCATTCCATGAAGGTGAATTTGAATTGATTGTACGGATCAATTCAGGAATTAGAATGAATTGAAGCCATTTGCCAATTCACTTGCACATGGTTATCAACGCCTTGTTGGTTTGTCCGAGCGCCCGAATATGTTCAAAAAATCAGTTTCAATCGCCTTTCAAAAAATGCTGCGGCTT
>CANBTZ010000024.1 GCA_947372495.1 Comamonadaceae bacterium
TTTGGTCTTCAAAGCGTGTCAAGAGCCGTTGATCGGTCAAAATAAGCGCAGTTTTTGCGAACTTCAGTGACTTGTTCAGGTCAACTTCCAGAAAGGCTGAAACGTTTTCATCAGGTTGAAACAATGCTTTGACCTCCGCAAGCCAAGCATCCGGGATGACCGGACGTGACGCAGAGGATGGTGTTGGAATCATGTAATACAAACCTGAAGCGGCCCGGGATTGCCCGGCACCACGAAATCATCCGATTGAAGAATGGCACCGTTTATGCCCATGTACCCAGTCAACACTGAGCGAAAAGCCGGAACCTTGAATGGTCGGCCATTGTATCGCCGAGCCCTTTTTTCATGAGCGCCAAAGACATCCTGTTTCTGCGCATGACCTACCTGCGCGGCCCCAACATCTGGACTTACCGTCCTGTCATCGAAGCCTTGATCGACATCGGCGAGCTCGAAGACTTCCCATCCAACACCCTGCCCGGCTTCAATGACCGGCTCAAAGCCTGGCTGCCGACCATGATCGAGCACCGCTGTACGCCGGGTGTTCGCGGCGGTTTTTTCCAGCGGCTGGACAACGGCACCTGGACCGGCCACGTCCTGGAACACGTGAGCCTGGAGCTGCAAACGCTGGCGGGCATGCCCACCGGTTTTGGCAAAGCCCGCGAAGTCGGCCCCCGAGGCGTCTACAAAGTCGTGATCCGCACCGACCACGAAGACGTTGGCCGTGCCGCCCTCAACATGGCACGCGAACTGATTTTGGCCGCCATCCACGACACGCCTTATGACGTGCCCGCCGCCGTGGCCCGCCTGACCGACATGGTCGACAGCCTGTGCGTTGGCCCCAGTACCGCCAGCATCGTCGAAGCCGCCATCGAGCGGCGCATCCCCTTCATCCGTCTCAATGCAGGCAACCTGGTGCAACTGGGCCACGGGGTCAACCAACGCCGCATCTGGACGGCCGAGACCGACCGCACCAGCGCCATTGCCGAAGGCATCTCCAAAGACAAAGACCTGACCAAGCAGCTTTTGACCATGTGCGGCATTCCTGTGCCCGAAGGCATGGTGGTCGAGTCCCCTGCTGCAGCCTGGGCAGCGGCGCAAGAGATCGGCGTGCCCGTCTGCGTCAAACCCAGCGACGGCAACCGCGCCCGTGGCGTCTCGCTCGACCTGAGCGCACAAGCCGACATCGAAGCCGCCTACGCCGTGGCCCAGGAGCAAGGCAGCGAAGTCATCGTCGAAAAATTCATTCTGGGTATTGAACACCGCTTGCTGGTGGTGGGCGACCGACTGGTGGCTGCCACCAAAGGTGAAACCGCCAGCATCGAGGGCGATGGCCAGCACACCGTGCACGAACTGGTGGAGCTGCAAATCAACTCCGACCCGCGCCGCGGCAGCGACGGCAGCCTGCCCTTGGAACGGGTGCGCCTGCGCAGCGGCAGCCCCGAGGTGCTCGAACTCCAGCGCCAGAACCTGACCCCAGACAGCGTGCCCGAAGCTGGCCGCCAGGTGCTGGTCAAGCGCACCGGCAACATGACCACCGACGTGACCGACGCTGTACACCCCGATGTGGCCAGCCAAGCTGTTTTGGCTGCCCGCGTGGTGGGGCTGGACATTGCGGGCGTGGACGTGGTGACGCCCGACATCACGCAGCCTTTGGCCAGCGTGGGCGGCGTCATTGTTGAAGTCAATGCCGGTCCCAGCCTGCTGATGCACCTGAACCCGGCCGTGGGCCAGGCCCGCCCTGTGGGTGAGGCCATCGCCGAACACCTCATCCCTTCGTCTGACAGTGGCCGCATCCCGGTGGTGGGCATCATGGGCGACGGCGACACCACACGCAGCGCCAAACTCACGGCTTGGCTGCTGCACATCAAGGGGCTGCACACGGGCTTGGCCTGTGCCGATGGCCTCTACCTGGACCAGCGCCGCCTGCAAGCCACAAACGCCATGGATTTTGAGCAGGCCCAACGCCTGCTCATCAACCGCTCGGTGCAAGCCGCCGTGTTTGAAAGCGATGCACGCCATTTGCTGGAGCAAGGCATTCCCTATGACCGCTGCCAGGTCGGCGTCGTCACGCGCATGCCCAAAGCCGCGGGGCTGGAAGACCTCTACGCCGGGCCGGACGAAAAGATTCCGACTTACATCCGCACCCAAATTGACCTGGTGCTGGGCAACGGTTATGCCGTGCTCAATGCCGCCGACGAGGCCGTGGCCGATCTGGCGCAATACAGCGACGGGGGCGTGATTTTTTACGCCCAGTCGCAGGATGAGCCCCGCTTGGCCGCCCACCGCGAGGCCAATGGCCGCGCAGCGTTTTGGCGCGACGGACAACTCATCTTGGCGCAAGGCGCCAACGAGACCGAAGTGCTGGCCACGCACCGCCCTGCTGTGGCCCGCTTGCTCAAAGGGGGTCAACTGACCACCGATGACATGCTGATCGCGGCCTGCGCGGCTTGGGCTCTGGACATCCCCGCCGACATGATCCGCGCTGGTGTCAAGAGTTACGGCCAAAACGCCCCATCCATCTGAGTCGAACGACAGGAACACTGGTTCATGGAAGTGTCAAGAATTCGCGCCTTGCGTGGCCCCAATTTGTGGAGCCGCCACACGGCCATTGAAGTCATCGTGACCTGCCCCGATGCAGAGTGCACTTTGTCACCTGCCGTTGAACAGCAGTTGCGCCGCATTTTTCCGGAGGTGGGCAACATCGAAGGCAGTCGCCCTCGCCAAACGGCCAGCATGGCCCATGCCCTCGAAAAAGTTACCCTCGGACTGCAATCACAAGCAGGCTGCCCCGTCACTTTCAGTCGGACCACCCCGACTGAAGTGACGGGCACTTACCAAGTGGCGGTCGAATACACCGAAGAATCGGTAGGCCGACTGGCGCTGGATTTGGCTGTCCAACTCTGCCAGGCTGCACTGTCTGGCCAAGCCTTTGACCTGCCAGCTGCACTGGCCCAATTGCATGAACTCGACGAAGACGACCGTTTGGGGCCTTCCACTGGCTCGATCGTCGACGCGGCAGCTGCACGGGGCATCCCGTTTCGGCGTCTGACCCAGGGCAGCTTGGTGCAGTTCGGTTGGGGCTCCAAGCAGCGGCGCATCCAGGCTGCTGAAATCGACAGCACCAGCGCCATTGCAGAGTCGATCGCACAAGACAAAGACCTCACCAAAAGCCTGCTGCATGCCGCTGGCGTGCCCGTGCCCATTGGACGCCCCGCCACCTCTGTGGAGGCCGCTTGGGCGCTGGCACAAGAGATCGGCTTACCCGTCGTGCTCAAGCCGCAAAACGGCAACCAGGGCAAAGGCGTCAGCGTCAACATCACCGAGCGTGAAGCCTTTGACAAGGCCTACGCCACCGCCGAGCGCTATGGCACCGTGCTGGTCGAAAAATTCTTGCCCGGTCACGACTACCGCTTGTTGGTGGTGGGCGACAAATTGGTTGCAGCGGCACGCCGCGAGCCCCCCCTGGTGGTGGGTGACGGCTCGCACACCGTGCGCCAATTGGTGGACCTGGTCAACGCCGACCCGCGCCGAGGTGTGGGCCACGCCACTTCTTTGACCAAAATCCGCTTTGACGACATCGCCATTGGCCGACTGCACGAGCAGGGCCTTGAGCCCGAATCGGTGCCCGAAAAAGGCCGCCGCGTCATTTTGCGCAACAACGCCAACCTGTCCACTGGCGGCACCGCCACCGACGTGACCGACGAAGTCCACCCCGAAGTGGTCGCCCGTGTGGTGGCCGCAGCCCAAATGGTGGGCTTGGACATCTGCGGTGTGGACGTGGTGTGCGAATCTGTCCAGCGACCGCTCGAAGAACAGAACGGCGGCATCGTTGAAGTCAACGCTGCACCGGGTCTGCGCATGCACGTGACCCCGTCTTACGGCAAAGGCCGTGATGTAGGCCAGGTCGTGATCGACCAGATGTTCCCCCATGGCGAGAACGGCCGCATCCCGGTGATCGCCGTCACCGGCACCAACGGCAAAACCACCACCGTGCGCCTGACCGCCCACCTGATCAAGGCCCAGGGCCTGCGCGTGGGCATGACCAACACCGATGGCGTCTACGTCAACGGCCGCCAGACCGACAGCGGCGACTGCAGCGGCCCGCGCAGCGCCCGCAATGTGCTGATGCACCCCGAAGTGGACGCTGCCGTGTTCGAGACCGCCCGTGGCGGCCTCTTGCGCGAAGGCCTGGCCTTTGACCGCTGCAAGGTGGCCATCGTCACCAACATGGGCGCGGGCGACCACCTGGGCCTGAACTACATCACCACGCTCGAAGACCTGTCGGTGCTCAAGCGCGTGATTGTGCTCAACGTCGAGCGTGACGGTATGGCTGTGCTCAATGCCGCCGACCCGGCTGTGGCGGCCATGGCCCCGCACTGCCCGGGCGATGTGACCTTCTTTGCCCTCGACGTGAACCAACCTGCACTGGCCGGCCACCGGGCCCAGGGCAAGCGCGTGATCTTTGTCGACGATGGCGCCATCGTGGCCCAAAAAGGCAAGCAGATTTTCCGCATCCCGCTCGCGCAAGTGCCGCTCACGCGGGGCGGCCAAATCGGCTTTCAGACCGAAAACGTGCTCGCCGCCATCGGCGCGGCTTGGGCGGTGGGCGTTACATGGGATGCCATTGCGCAAGGCCTGGCCACCTTCATCAGCGACATCCAGGGTGTGCCTGGCCGCTTCAATGTGTTCGACTACAAAGGGGCCACGCTGATCGCCGATTACGGCCACAACCCTGATGCCATCCAGGCGCTGGTCAACGCCGTGGACAACATGCCCGCCAAGAAACGCGTGGCCGTCATCAGTGGCGCGGGTGACCGCCGTGACGAAGACATCCGCGACCAGACCAAGATTTTGGGGCAGGCCTTTGACGATGTGGTGCTCTACCAGGACGCCTGTCAGCGCGGCCGCGCCGACGGCGAGGTGGTTGAACTGCTGCGCCAAGGTCTGCAAGGCGCTTCGCGCACACAGCATGTGGAATCAATCCAGGGTGAATTCAACGCGATCGACACCGCATTGGCTCGCCTGAATGCGGGTGACTTGTGCCTGATCCTGATCGACCAGGTGGAAGAAGCCTTGGCCTACATCACCGAAAAGGTCAAAGCCTCAGCCTGACATCTTCATGGCCAGCGCCACACTGGCCATGAACACCCCGACACCCAGCCCCCAGTGACGCCAGTCCTGGGGGCTTTGTTCTGTGACCCGGTACAAAAGCGATCCGGCCAAGACCGCACCCAACAATGCAGCGAGCATGCCCAGGGCATTGGCCAGCACACTCTCGGGCCAGCAAGCCGTGACCACGGCACTGACCAACAGGCTGACCGCGTAGTGGATCATGAAGACCGAATAAGAAATGCGGGACAGCCACTGAACAAGCTTGCGCCATGCATGCGGCACCGCAGGCACGGCAAACCAACGCTCTGGGGCCGCCGCCAGCAGCAAGGCCACGCTCCAAGCGGTGGTCACGCGCCAGCGAGGATCGACCCACAGCGCCAGCAAACCCATCAAGGTCAGGATGACCCATCCCTTGAGCGGAATGCGGCTTTGCCTGGCCCTGAAGGCCAGCAGCCCGAGACCGTATGCGCCGAAGTAATACAGGCCATAAATGTCCAGGTCGTCCTTCAGACTCCAACGGATCAAAGACAACAAGGTCAGCACCAGCCACACCTGCCAAAGCAAGCGGTTGGCCCGCAAGCTGGTGTGCTTGGCCACAAAGCGGTTGACCAACACAAAACTGGTCAGCACGATCAGGTAGAGCTGAAGGTCAATGGCCACATACCAAACCCCTGCGGACAAGGACTCCATGCCCAACAAATGCTCCATCAAAAACACATGGGCCAGCGCCTGCCAACCGTCGGGCGTGGCCGACAGGCTTGCAAAGTCGAACTCAGGCCGAATCCATTCGGTCACCAGCACCGTGGCGCTGAGCGCCGCCAAATAAGGGATGACCAAGCGAAGGTAGCGGTGGCCAACCATCGGCAAAGCCTGTCGCCAGTCCAGGTTTTGCTTTTTTTGCAAGCTGGCGGCGGTCAGAAATCCAGAGCACACCAAGAACACCTGCACGGCCAATCGCCCATGGTCATACAACTCATTGATGAGCCGTGGCCAGTCCAGGAACACCACATCCGACATCGGGCCATAGAAGGCCAGGTGGTGCAAAACGATCAACAGGCAAGCAACGGCCTTGAGCAAATCGAGCAAAAAAGAGCGCCCCGAAGGGCGCTGCTCGGTGGAGAGTGCTGTGGCGCTCAATGGATCACAGCGCCAAACGGGCGCGTGCAGCCTGGTACTCGCGCTTGAAACGCGCAACCAAGTCTGCCGTACTGAGCACGCTCTGGACAGCGCCAATGCCCTGACCGCAGCCCCAGATGTCTTTCCAGGCCTTCTTGGCGTCGCCGCCAAAGTTCATTTTGCTGGGGTCCGACTCGGGCAAGTTGTCTGGGTCGAGACCCGCCGCACGAATGGAAGGCGCCAAGTAGTTGCCGTGCACACCCGTGAACAGGTTGCTGTAGACCACGTCGTCCGAGTTGCCATCCACGATGGCTTGTTTGTATTCTTCTGCTGCACGGGCTTCTTGGGTGGCAATGAAGGCCGAGCCGATGTAAGCGAAGTCAGCGCCCATGGCCTGTGCGGCCAAGATGGCGTCGCCCGTGGCGATCGAGCCCGACAGGGCGACGGGGCCGTCGAACCATTGGCGGATTTCCTGGATCAAGGCAAAGGGGCTCTTCACGCCCGCATGGCCACCCGCACCTGCAGCCACCGCGATCAGGCCGTCTGCGCCTTTTTCGATGGCGTTGTGGGCGAATTTGTTGTTGATGATGTCGTGCATCACCACACCGCCGTAGCTGTGTGCGGCCTGGTTGATCTCTTCGCGAGCGCCCAGCGAGGTGATGATGATGGGCACCTTGTACTTCACGCACATGGCCATGTCATGTTCCAGCCGGTCATTGCTCTTATGCACGATCTGGTTGATGGCAAAGGGGGCCGCAGGCTTGTCAGGATTGGCCGCGTTGTAGGCGGCCAGCGTCTCGGTGATCTCGGCCAGCCAGTCTTCCAATTGCGCCGCAGGGCGGGCGTTGAGCGCGGGCATGGAGCCCACCACACCGGCCTTGCACTGCTCGATCACGAGCTTGGGGTTGCTGATAATGAACAGCGGCGAGGCGATGACGGGGAAAGGCAAGTGCGCCAGTGCAGAGGGAAGCTTGGACATGGGGTCTCCTGAATCTTGGTGATGCATTGTCAAAGACAAGCCCCAGGCGGGGCTGTCTGCGGGGCGACATGGTGTTGTTCAGAAAGCGTCGAGCGCCAACGCGGTCACGCTGCCTGCGCCTTCCACGATGCTGTCACGGATGCCGGGCACCTTGGACAGGATGTGGTCTGCGTAAAAGCGCGCCGTGGTGACCTTGCTGGCCATGAAGGCCGCGTCTTGCGCTTGCGCCTCGGGGCTCAAAGCCACCAGCAGCGCACGGCCCATTTGCCAACCGGCCATCAGGTTGCCCGAGAGCATAAGGTAAGGCACGCTGCCTGCAAACACGTCGTTGGGATGGGCTTTGGTGTTGCCCGCCACAAAGTTGACCACGTCCACATACGCCTCGCGGGCTGCCTTCAAACGCTTGGCCACAGCTGCAGCGTCGGCATGACCCGAAGCCAGCAATTGCGCCTCGGTTTGCGCCACTTGCTCGGCCAGGGCCTTGGCGGTTTGGCCGCCATCGCGCGAAGTCTTGCGACCCACCAAGTCGTTGGCCTGGATGGCCGTGGTGCCTTCGTAGATGGTCAAAATTTTGGCGTCGCGGTAATACTGCGCTGCTCCGGTTTCTTCGATGAAGCCCATGCCGCCGTGCACCTGCACGCCCAAGCTGGTCACTTCCAGGCTCATTTCGGTGCTGTAGCCCTTGACCAGCGGCACCATGAATTCATAGAAAGACTGGTTTTGCTTGCGCACTTCGGCGTCGGGGTGGTGGTGCGCCGCGTCATAGGCGGCTGCAGCGACTGCGGCCAGCGAGCGGCAGCCTTCGGTGTAGGCGCGCATGGTCATGAGCATGCGGCGCACATCAGGGTGGTGAATGATGGGGCCAGCGCCAAGCAAGCTGCCGTCGACGGGGCGGCTTTGCACGCGGTCACGGGCGTATTGCACGGCCTTTTGGTAAGCGCGCTCGGCAATCGCGATGCCCTGCACACCCACGGCATAGCGGGCGGCGTTCATCATGATGAACATGTATTCGAGGCCCCGGTTTTCTTGACCCACCAGGAAACCCACGCCACCGCCGTGGTCGCCAAACTGCAGCACGGCCGTGGGGCTGGCCTTGATGCCCATCTTGTGCTCGATGCTCACGCAGTGCACGTCGTTGCGATCGCCCAAAGACCCATCGGCCTTGACCATGAATTTGGGGACAACGAACAGGCTAATGCCTTTGACGCCCTCAGGTGCGCCCACCACGCGGGCCAGCACCAGGTGCACGATGTTCTCGGCCATGTCGTGCTCACCGTAGGTGATGTAGATCTTGGTGCCAAAGATTTTGTAGGTGCCGTCAGGCTGTGGCTCAGCGCGGGTGCGCACAGCCGCCAAGTCCGAGCCCGCTTGCGGCTCGGTCAGGTTCATGGTGCCGGTCCACTGGCCAGAAATCAGCTTTTCCAGATAGGTGGCTTTGAGTTCGTCCGAACCTGCAGTCAGCAACGCTTCGATCGCGCCGTCGGTGAGCAAGGGGCACAACGCAAAGGCCATGTTGGCTGAGTTGAGCATTTCGCCGCAGGCCGCGCCAATGGTTTTGGGCAATCCTTGGCCGCCAAAGTCGGTCGGGTGCTGCAGGCCTTGCCAGCCGCCTTCGGCGTATTGCTGGTAGGCTTCCTTGAAGCCAGGCGTGGTTGTCACGCCCTTGCCGTTGTGGAACGAAGGGTTCTTGTCCCCTTCCCAGTTCAAGGGCGAGATCACATCTTGGTTGAGTTTGGCGCACTCTTCGAGCACCGCTTGAGCGGTTTCCAGACCCGCATCCTCAAAACCGGGGATCTGCGCAATCTGGTCGATGCGGGCCAAATGCTCGATGTTGAAAAGCATGTCCTTGAGGGGTGCGGTGTAGCTCATGAAAGTCTCCGGTAAGTCTGGGTGAGGTTACAAAAAAGGCATCGCGAACGATGCCTTTTGTGATGTGCTGCTGAATCAGAGTGCTTGAACCAATTCAGGCACGGCAACAAACAAATCGGCTTCGAGGCCGAAGTCCGCCACGCTGAAGATCGGCGCTTCGGGGTCCTTGTTGATGGCCACGATCACCTTGGAATCCTTCATGCCGGCCAAGTGCTGGATCGCGCCCGAAATGCCGCAAGCCACATACAGCTGCGGGGCGACGATCTTGCCGGTCTGGCCCACTTGCAGGTCGTTGGCCGCGTAGCCTGCGTCCACCGCAGCGCGGCTGGCACCGATGGCTGCGCCCAGCTTGTCGGCCAGGGGCGTCATCACTTCGTTGAACTTCTCCGAGCTGCCCAAAGCGCGGCCACCCGAGACGATGATCTTGGCTGCCGTCAGCTCGGGGCGGTCGTTCTTGGCGATCTCGCTGCCCTTGAAGCTGCTTTTGCCGCTGTCTGCTTGCGCAGCAGCGCTTTCCACGGCAGCCGAGCCACCGGTGGCCGCGGCGGCGTCAAAGCCGGTCGTGCGCACGGTGATGACTTTGGTGGCGTCGCTGCTTTGCACGGTGGCAATCGCATTGCCAGCGTAGATCGGACGCTCGAAGGTATCGGCCGAATCCACTTTGGTGATGTCGCTGATCTGCGCCACGTCCAGTTTGGCAGCCACGCGTGGCGCCACGTTTTTGCCGCCTGCAGTGGCGGGGAACAGGATGTGGCTGTAATTGCCAGCGATGGCGAGCACCTGGGCTGCGACGTTTTCGGCCAGGCCGTGGGCCAGGGCTTCGCTGTCGGCATGGATCACTTTGGCCACGCCAGCGATCTGGGCAGCTGCAGCGGCTGCAGCGCCAGCGTTGTGGCCGGCGACGAGCACATGCACATCACCACCGCAAGCAGCGGCGGCTGTGACGGTGTTCAAGGTGGCGCCTTTGATGGAGGCGTTGTCGTGTTCTGCAATAACGAGTGCGGTCATGTTCAGGTTCCTCAGATGACTTTGGCGACGTTTTTCAGCTTGTCCACCAAGGTGGCGACATCGGGCACCTTGATGCCGGCGCTGCGCTTGGCAGGTTCCATCACCTTCAGGGTCTTGATGCGCGGCGTGATGTCCACACCCAAGTCTTCGGGCTTGAAGGTGTCGAGCTGCTTTTTCTTGGCCTTCATGATGTTGGGCAGCGTCACGTAACGCGGCTCATTCAGGCGCAGGTCGGTGGTCACCACCGCAGGCAGGCTGATCGACAAGGTCTCGAGACCGCCGTCGATTTCGCGCGTGACCTGGGCTTTGCCGTCGACGATCTCGACCTTGGAGGCGAAAGTCGCTTGCGACAAATCGGCCAAAGCCGCCAGCATTTGGCCGGTCTGGTTGCAGTCGTCGTCAATCGCTTGCTTGCCCAAAATGATCAGCCCGGGTTGCTCTTTGTCCACCAAGGCCTTGAGCAGCTTGGCCACAGCCAGGGGCTGCAGGTCCAAGTCAGCTGGGGTCTCAACCAAGATGCCACGGTCTGCGCCGATGGCCATGGCGGTGCGCAGGGTTTCCTGGCACTGGGTCACGCCGCAAGACACAGCAATCACCTCGGTGGCCAGGCCTTTTTCTTTGAGGCGCACAGCTTCTTCGACAGCGATCTCGTCAAACGGGTTCATGCTCATCTTGACGTTGGCGATGTCCACGCCACTGTTGTCGGACTTCACACGCACCTTCACGTTGTAGTCCACCACGCGTTTCACGGGCACGAGAATTTTCATTTATGCATCTCCGTTGGATTGATTTTGAAAGCCATTGAACAATTGACGTTTACGTTAACGTCAATTGTGCATCAAGTCGATATCCGATGTTTCGGATTCGCACAAAAAAGCACGACCGTTCGCATTTTACATACGCCGACAGCTCAGATTTCACATCCTACCCCCGGGAATTCACCGACCAATCGGTCGGGGAATAAGGGTTAGCATGGAGTGCAGTCTGACCAGCTTCAGATTAGATTATGTTTTGTAACCAATTTGCGTGGAGTCCGCGATGAAAAACAACCTGATTTCCCTGTCTGTTGCCGCTCTGGCCGGTTTGGCTGGCAGTGCCCAGGCTCAAACCATCTTGACCGCTTCGAGCTGGCTGCCGCCCACACACACCGCCAGCATGGCGCAAAAAGAATGGTGCGACCTGCTCGAAGCCAACACCAAAGGCCGCATCAAGTGCAACATCCTGCCCCGAGGCGTGACCCCTGCTCCGGGCACCTACGACGCGGTCAAGAACGGCCTGGCCGATCTGTCCTACACCGTGCACGGCTACACCCCCGGCCGCTTCATCACCCCCCAAATGGCCGAGTTGCCCTTCCTGGGCAACAGCTCTGAAACCATTTCCATCGCTTTCAGCCGTGTCACCAGCAAGCACCCCGAGATCGCTGCCGAGCACCCTGGTGTCAAAGTCATCAGCTTGTTCACACACGGCCCCGGCATTGTTTTCAACACCAAGCGCGCCATCACCAAGGTGGACGACCTCTCGGGCCTGAAGTTCCGCGTGGGCGGCGGCATGGTGAACGAGATGTCCAAAGCCCTGGGCATGAATGTGACCCTCAAGCCCGCCCCCGACTCCTATGAGCTGCTGTCCAGCGGCGTGATGGACGGCACACTGTTCCCAGCCGAGTCGACCGAGTCGTTCAAGATCGACAAGATCATCAAGCACGCCACCACCTTCCCCGGCGGCTTGTACAACACCAGCTTCGTCTTCATGATGAACCAGGCCAAGTACGAGAAGCTCTCGCCCGAAGACAAAAAAGCCGTGGACGACATCTCGGGGGAGACCGCAGCCCGCATCTTTGGCCGCGGCTGGGACAAAGTGGACCGCCGCGCTTTTGCACTGATGCAGGCCAACGGCGTGGTCATCACCAAAGCCGATGCCAAATTCGTTGCGGACGTCAAAGCCAAAACGGCTCCGCTGGAGCAAGCATGGATCAAGGCGGCTGAAGGCAAGGGCCTGAAAAACCCCGCCAAGGTGCTGGCCGACTTCCGCGCTGAAATCGCCAAACTGGAGAAGTGATTCCCGCTTTGCCCGCTTGGGCAAAAGGAACAACCGGCGGTCCCTGTCTGTCAGAGGGGACCGCCTTTGAATTTTGAAAGACCTTTGTTTTGAAAAAACTTTTTGAAACCCTCTCCGGACTGCTGGCCGGGATCGCCTTGTTTGCGATCATGCTGCTCACCTTCCTGGACGTTGGCGGCCGCAAACTGCTCGACAACTCCATCACAGGCTCGCTGGAGCTGACCGAGCTGCTGATGGTGGTTGTCATCTTCGGCGCCCTGCCCCTGGTGTCCGAGCGCGGTGAACACGTGGTGTTCGACTCGATGGACCCCTACTTGCCTGAATTCCTCAAGAAAATCCAACGCGCACTTGTGCACCTGCTGTGCGGCGTTGCGCTGATTTCGCTGGGGTGGCTGATGTACAAAACCGGTGGCGACTTCCTCGAAACAGGTGAGACCACTGCCCAACTCAAAATCCTCAAGGCCCCATTCATTTATGGCATGGGCCTGCTGTGCGCCTTCACGGGCGTCATCCACTTGGGCTTGATGTTCAAGGAACAACAAGACAACGAAGGAGGCGTGCTGTGATTGAAGCGCTGATTGGATTTGCGGCCATCTTTGGCCTGGCGCTGTTGCGCGTGCCCTTGGCTTTCTCGATGGGCCTGGTGGGCCTGGTGGGCATTGGCCTGACCCGAGGCTGGATGCCGGCCCTCGCCAGCACCGCCCAAGTGGTGTACGAAACCGGTTTTGCCTACACCCTGTCGGTGATCCCGCTGTTCATTTTGATGGGCAACTTTGTCGCCCGCGCAGGTCTGGCGCACGAACTCTTTCATGCCGCCTACACCTTCATCGGCCACCGCCGTGGCGGCCTGGCGCACGCCACCATCGCCGCTTGCGCAGGCTTTGGGGCCATTTGCGGCTCCTCGATTGCCACGGCCGCCACCATGAGCAAGGTGGCCTACCCCTCGATGAAAAAACTCGGCTACAGCGATGCGCTGTCGACCGGCGTCATCGCAGCGGGCGGCACATTGGGCATCATGATTCCGCCGTCCACCATCATGGTGATCTACGGCATCATCACCGAAACCCACATCGGCAAGCTGTTCGCAGCCGGCGTCATCCCCGGCATCCTGACCGCCATCTTGATGATGGTGGCCGTGGTCATCATGACCTCGCGCGACCCGCAGCACGCACCTGCCGGTGAAAAGTTCACCTGGTCCCAACGCTGGGCGGCACTGCGCGGCATCTGGGGCGTGTTGCTGCTGGTGGTCATTGTGCTGGGCGGCATCTATGGCGGCTTCTTCACCGCCACCGAAGGCGCAGGCATGGGGGCCATGGGCGCTTTCCTGTTCGCCGTGGCCCGTGGCGCACTGAGCTTCAAAGCCCTGTTCGAGGTGCTGGTCGAATCGGCCCGCACCACCGCCATGCTGTTCACGCTGCTGATCTCGGCCACGGTGTTTGCCAACTTCGTGAACTTCACCAGCATGCCGATGGAGCTGAAAGAGTGGATCACCCACTTGGGTCTGTCGCCCCTCATGATCGTGGGTGCCATGATGCTGATTTACGTGATCCTGGGCACCGTGATGGAAGAGCTGACCATGGTGCTGCTGACCATTCCGCTTTTCTTCCCGATCGTGACCCAGCTGGGCTTTGACCCGGTGTGGTTCGGCGTGCTGATCGTGATGGTGATCCAGATCGGCCTGATCTCGCCCCCTGTGGGCATGAACCTGTTCGTGATCAACACCTTGCTGCCCAAAGTCGGACTGGGCACCATCTTCCGTGGCGTGTGGCCGCTGGTGGTGGTGCTGGTGATCACGCTGGGCATCTTGCTGGTGTTCCCGGGCCTGAGCCTGTGGCTGCCCTCCATGATGGACTGACGGGACGTTCTTGTGGGAGCGGCGCCCTCGCCGCGATGCAACACCATCGCCGCGAGGTCGCGGCTCCCACACGGTGCAAACCTAGCGCAGAGTGTGCACCACCCGCTGCGGGAACGGAATCTCGATCTGCTGCGCTTTCAGGGCCTGCAAGATCGCACGGTTGATGTCCGACTTGAGCTTGAGCGGGCCGTTTTCGGGATCGGCAATCCAATACGTCACCGTGAACTCCAAGCCATCGGCACCGAAGTTGGCCAGGCACGCGGCAGGCGCTGGCTCGGCCAGCACACGCGGTTGCGCCGTACAGGCGGCTTCGAGCAGCTGCACCACCTCGTCCACCGGACTGTTGTAAGCCACGGCCACTTGCGTTGTCTGCGCCACTTTGGGGTCGGCCAGAGACAGGTTCTCCACCCGGCTGGTGATGAGCATCTCGTTGGGCACGATGGCTTCGCGGCCCGACAAAGCGCGGATCACGGTGTAGCGGGCCTTGATGTCGGTGATGCGGCCTTCAAAACCATCGACCCGCACCATGTCACCGATGCGCATGCTGCGCTCGGCCAGGATGACAAAACCGCTCACGTAATTGGCCGCGAGTTTTTGCAAGCCAAAACCAATGCCCACACCCACCGCACCGCCCAGCACCGACAAGGCAGTCAGGTCAATGCCCGCCGACGACAAGGCCAGCAGCACGCCCACAAACATCAGCAAGGCCCGCACCGAGTTGCTGATCACCTTGCGCAGCGACAAATCACTGCCCGTGGCTGAGCGCAGCAGGCGCGACTCCAGCGCGGCCGACACCCACAGCGTGACGATCAACACGGCACCCGCCGTCAACAAGCCTTCGAGCAAGGTGCGCACCGAGAGCGTGGAGGTGCCCACCTTCCAGTGAATCTGATCGAGTTCGTCGAGCAACAAGGGCAGCACGCCCGTGACCCAAAGCACCACAGCAAACCAAGCCACCCAAGAAATGGTGCGCTCCAGCACCCGCACAAACGGCGCCTCGCCAAACGCCGCCTGCAGCACCTTGACGCCCAGCCGAATCAAAGCCAGCGACGTGCACACGGGCAACAAAATGCCAAACAGCGCCAGAGGGTGGTCATCGGTCAGCAGCAGTCGGGCAACAAAAGTCAGGCCCAACAACAGTGCTGGAAACAACACCCCGTCAAACAAGCGCTTGCCCAAAAGCACCGACAACTCTTGCCCTGCCAGCGCCTTGCGCAGCAACCAGACGGCCAACGCAGACAAGGCCACACAGGCGGCAAACGCCGACAGCACCTGCAAAGACTCTGCACGCGCCAGCGCATCGAGCCAGGCCAGCGGATCGGCGATCTGCACCCCATGCCTGTTCAAAGACGCCATGACGGACTCCTTTTGTCAATGAAGGCCTGCACGCCCTCTTGCGCCACCTCGTGCACCATGTTGCAGGCCATGGTCTGCCCCGCCAGCTGGTACGCCGCCTCGATGCCCATCTCGGCCTGCTTGTAAAACATCTGCTTGCCCATCTGCACCGCCTCGCGGGGCTTGGCAAGAACAGCGTCCACGAGCTGCTGCACCTGGGCGTCCAGTGCATCGGCAGCCACCACGCGGTTCACCAGGCCGCGCCGCTGGGCTTCGGCGGCATCGATGAAGCCGCCCGTGAGCAGCATCTCCATCGCCTGCTTGGGCTGCATGTTGCGCGACAAGGGCACGCTGGGCGTCGCGCAAAACAGGCCCACATCGATGCCGTTGACGCCAAAGCGGGCGGTGTCGACCGACACGGCCAGATCGCACTGCGCCACCAGCTGACAACCCGCCGCCGTGGCCACGCCCTGCACCCGTGCAATGACGGGCACAGGCAGGTGGCGGATCGCCATCATCATCCGGGTGCACTGCGCGAACAGCTTTTGGTAATACGCCAGCTCGGGCTGGGCACGCATTTCTTTCAGGTTGTGACCGGCGCAAAACGCCTTGCCATGGGCCGCCAGCACCACGGCGCGGGCGTCCTCGTCGCGGGCCACCCGATCGAGCGACGCTTGCAGCGCCGCCAGCATGGATTCACCCAGGGTGTTGAAGCTCGTGGGGTCATTGAGCGTCAACCAGTGCACGCCACGGGCATCGCGCGTGTGCAGCAACTCGCCCGAAGCGAGCGTTTGAATGTCGGTAGAAGTCATGGCGCCCATTGTGGCGCAAAGCAGGCCCTGTACGTCGATACTCAGACGTCGGCCAACACCCGCAAGTGCGCTTCCACACTGCGGCCCAAGGCGCTCAGGCTGTAGCCGCCTTCCAGGCAGCTTACGATGCGCCCTTGCGCATAGCGCTTGGCAATGTCCTTGATGCGCAGCGTGATCCAGGCGTAATCCTGCTCCACCAGGCCCAGCTGGCCCATGTCGTCCTCGCGGTGCGCGTCAAACCCGGCGCTGATGAAAATCATCTCGGGCTGGTGCGCTTCCAGGCGCGGAATCCACATCATGTCGATCAACTCGCGAATGTCCATGCCCCGGGTGTAAGCCGGCACAGGCAGGTTCACCAGGTTGCTCGCCGTCGACTGCGAGCCGCCTTCGGGGTAGAACGGGTGCTGAAAAAAACTCACCATCAAGATGCGCTCATCCCCCGCCACGATGTCTTCGGTGCCGTTGCCGTGGTGCACGTCAAAGTCCACGATGGCCACGCGCTTCATGCCGTGGCGCTCCACCGCGTATTTGGCTGCAATCGCCACATTGTTGAAAAAGCAAAACCCCATGGCCTTGTCGCGGCAGGCATGGTGACCGGGCGGGCGGGTGGCACAAAACGCGTTCTCTAGCTCCCCGGCAATCACCGCATCGGTCGCCTCGATCGCTGCACCCGCCGAGCGCAAAGCCGCGTCCCAGGTGTAGGCGTTGATCGAGGTGTCGGTGTCCAGCGCAATGTGGGTGGGGCCGCCTGCGGCCATGTCTTCGCGCAGCGTGTCGTTGAGGCCACGCAACGAGGCCACATGCATGCGCCCATGGGCCAGCTCAATGTCGGCCAACGATGCCGGTGCGGCCTCGCGGCGGGTCAGCGCCATGTCCAGACCGGAGATCAACAAACGGTCCTCGATGGCGCCCAGACGCTCCGGGCATTCCGGGTGACCGGGGCCCATCTCGTGTTTGCAGCAATCGGGGTGGGTGAAATAACCTGTCGCGCCCATGCGGGTGAGTTCCTCTTTTTGCCCCCAAGGCCACCAGCCTTGCAAGATGCGTTTCAGCTTATCACGTCCCATCATGTGCACTTTGGATCTGAATCAAACATTCACAGCTTAAACTGAAACCCTATCTGCACAGACCGCCCATGCGCCTCACACACCGATTGCCTTTACTTTTGAATGCCGTCTCCACATTGCTGGCGACTGGCCTGTTGCTGAGTGCCCCAGCCCAAGCCACCCACACCGCCCACAAAAAGCATGGCAGTGCTCACGGCAGTGCACACCCCCAGCCCAAAGCCAAAGTCCGCAAGGCCGACAAACCGCAGCCCAGCGGGGCCTCTTACGGCGCGCGCGAAGACGCCAAACTTTGGGCGCAAGACGCGGCCAAGCGGCTCGACTTGCCAGATGCGTGGATGCAAAAGCAAATCGGCCAGGCCCAGCGCATAACGGTGATCGAAAAACTCGTGCTGCCTCCGGCCACACCCGTCGCCAAAAATTGGGCCGCTTACCGCGCCCGCTTCATCGAGCCCCAACGCATCCAGGCGGGTGCCCGGTTCTGGAAGACCCACCAAGCCGCATTAGAGCGTGCCGAGCGCGAGTACGGCGTGCCCGCATCCATTGTGGTGGGCATCATTGGTGTCGAAACCCTGTATGGCCAAAACACGGGCAACTTCCGCATCCTGGACGCGCTGGCCACCCTGGCGTTTGACTTTCCGGTGACCCACCCGCGTGCGGCCGAACGGCAGGCGTTTTTTCGCTCCGAGCTGGAGCAGTTTTTGCTGCTGACCTCGCGCAGCGGCGCCAATCCGCAAAGCATCAAAGGCAGCTACGCCGGGGCCATGGGCCTGCCCCAGTTCATGCCGTCCAGCTGGGCACGCTACGCGGTCGATTTTGACGGTGATGGCCGCGTCGACCTGTTTGGCAGCCCGACCGACGCCATCGGCTCGGTGGCCAACTACTTCAAGTCATTCCAGTGGCAGCCGGGCATGCCCACCCACTACCCAGTGGGCTTGGTGCCCGGCCAAACCGACATGGATGCCCTGCTGGCCCCCGACATCTTGCCGACTTTCAGCGTCAGCAGCTTCACGGCCAAAGGCGCACAACTCGAAGGCGCAGCGCTGCAACACACCGGCCCCCTGGCCTTGATCGAATTGCGCAATGGCCTGGACGCCCCCAGTTACGTGGCGGGCACCGAAAACTTCTACGCCATCACCCGCTACAACTGGAGCAGCTACTACGCCATGGCGGTGATCGAGTTGGCCGAGGCTGTGGCGCGGGAAGTCAAGAAGTGTCTTTGACCTCGCCCAGAGATGGTGCCGCCGTTGTTCATGAGGCTCTGGTATCCCTGTTCGTCGCTATGGTAGTCGCCCAAAAAGCCTTGCCCGGTGAGCTCCACCACTTGTTAGCGGATGAGTTTTTGTTTGTAAAAACCATAGCCCAGGCGCTTTTGTGTGGTGGCGAGGTTGCTGCCGCGAGCTGAGGTACATAGCCGTTGACTGCGTCTTGATCCTGAACACTCTCCACCACCATGCGGGCATGTTCACCCACCGCCATCAGACTGCCTCGGCGTTGGTTGAAGATGATTTTTCGGGTTTGTTTGTTCATGGCCGCTGGTCTGGATTTGAACGGGTGAGCGTGTCCACCTGCTTGACAACCTTCTGGCCCAAGTCAAACCGCTTGACCTGCTTGTCTGCAAGCACCAACACAACCGCTTTAGGGCTGGCCAACACCAGCCGCCCCCGCGCTAACTCCTTGCCTTGTTCATCTTCTAAACCCAGGCAATGTGCAGACACCGATGTTTGCCCACCGTTGCTCGAACGATACCCCCCTCCGGCAAACTCCACAGAACGTATGGAAGCGCATTGCTCAGGTCGCAGTACATCCCTTTCGATATAAGCCTGTCCTGCTGCCATGCCCATCGCCACCAACAACAACGGCACAAACAGCATCACCAACACACCCAAGAACAACAACCAAGCCATCAGCGGTGAGGTCACGATGAGCGCACCGAGCAGCAAACACTTTTTAAAATACAAAGGCCAGGCCGTCACTTTATCTCTGAGCCTGGAAAAACCATCAGATAGCAGCATGCATCGACCTCGTCGCCGCTGCGAGAACCAAAGCGCCCCCAGCAGTATCGCCCAAATCAACAACATCCAGCCCACTGTCGGGAGGCTTTCGTAAAGCACGTTCCACAAAAATTGATCCCACAGTGTTGCCACATTGCGCAGCAACATTTCTACAGCAATGCTTGACAGCTCCAACAAGTCACTTGCACCCGAATACAACGATGCACGCGCAATCCCAAAGCGATCTTCTACGGCTATTGCCACTCCATATCCCAGCAGCAACAAGCTCACGCTTGCCCCGGAAAACGTCGCTGTGCACAGCTTGACCCACAACCACGGATCCTCTTGTGCGTTATTCGTTTGCCCATTACCTGGCAAGGCAAGCCGCACGGTTTTGAATTGGCGTCTGTTTTTTTGTTTGGCGATAAGGTAAGACAAGAAAATTCCTTCGATCTGATTAATGAATTGATTTTTTAGTTTCGTGTTACGGGCATTCATGGCCCGCTGTATTGCATTGGCTGTGCAGCTGCGCACACCACTCCACCCCACCTTTAAACGCATTCCGCAAACCAGCGCGACTGGTGCCGGACTGGCGTATGCACGCCAGCGCCACCGCAAAACCGAATGGCTGCCCGGTGCTGTGCCCGTCCACCAAACCTGGGCCATGGACCGGACCTTCTTCACCGACAAAAGCTATACCAAACACGCCGTCATCGGCATCATTGACCACGGCAGCCGTCTGGCCCTGCGCTGGCAA
>CANBTZ010000025.1 GCA_947372495.1 Comamonadaceae bacterium
ATGACGTCTACCAGGCGCTGTTAAAAGAGCGTGGCGTTCGCGGTGCGGTCGACTTCGACACCACCGAAACGCAGATCGTCTGCGACGAAGCGGGCCGGATTGAAAAGATCATTCCGCGCACCCGCAACGAAGCGCACCGCTTGATTGAAGAGGCGATGCTGGCGGCCAACGTTTGCAGCGCAGATTTCATTCAGCAAAGTCAGCACCCGGGCTTGTTCCGTGTGCACGAAGGTCCGACCGCAGAGAAAAAAGACATCCTGCGCAACTACCTCAAAGCCTTGGGCTTGAACTTGGGCTTGAGCGATGATCCGCACACGTCGGAGTTTCAAAAAATCGCACAAGCCACCAAAGACCGGCCCGACGCACAGCAAATCCACACCATGTTGTTGCGCTCGATGCAACAAGCCATCTACACGCCACTCAACAGTGGGCACTTTGGCTTGGCCTACGAGGCCTACACCCACTTCACCAGTCCGATTCGACGTTACCCAGATTTGCTGGTGCACCGTGTGATCAAGTCGATTTTGGAGGGGCGCAAGTACGAGTTGCCCACTTTGCCGACGCCCGGAGAGGCCCATGCCAAGTTGGCCAAGCGCCTGCAAAAGAACAAAACTGGCGCCACGGTTGTGGGTGGACGCGCGTCCAAGCTGCCCAAGGTCCAGATGTCGTTCGCCGAACAGCAAGCCTGGGAGGCCGCTGGCATGCATTGCAGCGCCAACGAGCGGCGTGCGGATGAAGCGAGCCGTGACGTGGAGGCCTGGCTCAAGTGCAAGTACATGCGCGAGCACCTGGGCGAGGAGTACGGCGGCGTGGTGTCTTCGGCCACGAGCTTTGGTTTGTTTGTCACCCTCGACAACCTGTATGTCGAGGGACTGGTGCACATCACCGAACTGGGTGGTGAGTATTTCCGTTTTGACGAATTGCGCCAAGAGTTGCGCGGTGAGCGCACGGGCATTCGGTATGCGATTGGCACCCGTGTGCAGATTCAGGTCAGCCGTGTGGATTTAGATGGTCGCAAGATCGACTTCCGCCTGGTGCACCCCGGCGAAGATCTGGTGCCGCGTGCCATGCGGGACAAAGGCGTGACGGGCGAGTCCTCATCGAGGGCGTCGTCCAAAGCTCGACCCGACAAGCGCATGGCCGCAGCCGAGCGTCAGCGCTCGCCGATCCAGGCACTCAACGCGTCTGTGAAAAAAGCAGCAGCCAAAAAAGGCGGCAAGTCGGTCAGAAAGTCGAGGCGTTGACCGCTTGAGGCCTCCCGCATGGAGGCCGCTTGGGCGGCGCACTGTCAGTTCAGCCGCGACGCCAGTCGGGAGGCCGTGAGGGCCTCTCGGTGCGGCCACGCATCTGCAGCGGCACCATGCTGCCAGACGGCGGCGCAGGCCGCATCGTGGGCCGATTGGCCCAGGGCCAGATGCGCACCGGTAAGGCCAGCCAAGACATCGCCCGTGCCACCCGTGGCCAACAAGCCATTGCCGCTGGTGTTGATGCGTGGCGTTTGCCCTGGGCAGGCAATGACCGTGCCTGAACCTTTGAGGACCACGGTGCATTGCAGTTGATCGCAAAGCGCTTGGGCCGCTTGCAGCCGATCTTGTTGCACCGACAGCGCCGTGCTGCCCAAAAGCCGTGCAGCTTCCAGTGGGTGCGGGGTGATCACGGTGGGGTATTGCCCCGGGGCGTCGCCCCGCGCCCGCAACAAGGCTCGCCACTCGGGATGGTTGGATACGGCGTTGAGTCCGTCTGCATCGAGCACCAAGCGGGCGCTGCGCCGCAAAATTTCGCCCAGCAACGGCGAGATGGCTTGACCACCGCCGCAGCCTGCGACCACCGTCAATTGAGTCAAGTCGAGCTGGCTTAACTGCCTTTGCATGACATCTGGAGGCACGGCGCTGCTCTCGCTCAATGCCCCCAAGAGGCTCAGGATCACGCGCCCAGCACCGCCATGAAGTGCTGCCTGCGCGGCCAAAATGGCTGCCCCGGTCATGCCGGCGCCATGCAGTTGCATGGGCTCACCGCCAATGATCGCCACGTCGCCACGACTGCCTTTGTGACTGGCGTGGGTTTTTTGGGCGGGTGCTGTTTCCAGGTTCAGCCAGGCGCTGGCCTGTGGGGGTGGGGTGTCTTGAGGGCAGGCGCTGGTCAAGGTGTCGAGCCAAATTTCGCCGCACACATCGCGTCCGTGTCCCATAAACAGGCCCGGTTTGGCGGCGAGCAATGTGAGGGTGCAAGCGGCGTGAACCACCTTGTGAGCGGATGGGGCTGCGTCCCAGACTTGGCCGGAGTCGGCATCGAGGCCTGTGGGTACATCGAGCGCCAAAACAGGCGCTGCGGACTGGTTCAGGCGCTCAATCCATTTTTGCATGGTGGGTGTGGGCTCGCGGCTGCTCCCGATGCCCAGCAGGGCGTCAATGCACAGGTCTTGGTCGGTCAGCGTGGCCAGCCAGCGGTCATCGGGTTGCGGGCTGATGTGAACCCCCAAGGCCAGTGCGCGTTGCCAAGCCGCATGTGCGTCTGCGGGCAGTTGTTCCGCTGAGGCCATCAAGCTGATCTGTACGTCAACGCCCCATTGGTGAAGCAGGCAGGCCGCTTGCAGGCCGTCGCCCCCGTTGTTGCCCGGGCCTGCGGCAACCCAGATGCGCCTTGCATGGGGGGCGATGGCCTGTGCCAAACGGGCCGTTGCCTCTCCCGCCAACACCATCAAGGGCCGTGTGCTGAGTGCTTTCAGGATGCCCTCTTGTTCCTTGATGCGGTCCTTGCGCAGGACGGCCACAGCGGTCGAAGTCGGGATCAAGCGTTGCATGCGGCTCTTAAGTTGGATGGTTCAAGCAGGTTTCAATGGCCAGTGCCAATTGCAATATGGTGTCGTCTCGCATGGGGCCATGCCAGACCATCAGGCCCACGGGCAATTCGCCTGGCGCATGGCAGGGAAGGGAGATGGCGCAGCCGTCCAGCGTGTTGACCGCACTGGTGTTGCGCAGCAGCAAGCCGTTGACGCGGAAAAATTCGTCATCGCGCTCAGCCCCTGGGGCGACTGATTCCAGCAATGGGGCGGTGATCGGCGTGGTCGGTGACAGCACGGCGTCACAGCCTTGCAGGGCCTTTTGCATGCGGGCAACCCAGTGCGCGCGGGTTTGTACCAAATCGATGTATTCATGCGCCCGCATGTTGGCGCCGCGCATGATGCGTGCACACACACGCGGATCGTATTGCGCAGCAGATGTTTCCAGCAGTTGCCGATGCCAGGCGTAACTCTCGGCTGGGCTGAAGCCGCCCGTGGCCATCATGGCGGGCAGTTCATCGAGCTCTGTGAGGGGCAACTCGACAATTTGGGCCCCAGCGCTTCGCAAGGTGTTCAAGGTGCGCTCAAAGGCGTGGGCGACGGTGCTGTCCATGTCGTTTTGCATCAGGCTGCGGGCGGTGGCCAGCCGGTAGCCAGACAGGGGCAGATTGGCCTGCGGGACGGTGCGCGCCGAGAGAATTTCATGCGCCAGGATGGTGTCGCGCACGGTTCGGGTCATGGCGCAGACCGTGTCCAGCGTCGTGGACAGGGGCAGGGCACCTTGCGTAGGGACACGCCGAGCGGTGTTTTTGAACCCGACCAAGCCGTTGAGCGCTGCAGGAATCCGGATTGAGCCGCCTGTGTCAGAGCCCAAGCCGATGAACGCCGCGCCTGTGGCCACAGAAACCGCTGCACCAGAGCTGGATCCTCCTGGGGCGTGTCCGCCTGGCGCTGAACCAGCTTGCTGTTGGGTCAGTGCGTCCCAGGCTTTGGGTGTGCCGTGGTGGGGGTTGTTGCCGACGCCAGAAAAGGCGAATTCCACCATGTTGGTGCGACCGATCAGGCCACCACCCGCCAGGCGCAGCCGAGCCACAGCCGCCGCATCGTGCTTTGCTGCTGCCGTGTTGGCCAGTGCGACGGAGCCAGCGGCAGTGACCTGTCCTTGAATGTCGAAGAGGTCCTTGACCGAGACGGGCAGGCCTGCCAACGGGGTGTTTTCAATGCCCTGCTGATGTGCTGTAGTCCGAAGGCTGTCTGGGTTCAGTTGCAGAAATGCCAAATCACAGGCCGCAGATTGCGCCAAGGCCAGACATTCCTCGGCCACTTGGGCTGAAGTGGTGAGGCCCTGGCGAATGGCTTGGCGGGTGGCGATCAGGTCTGACTTCATGAGGGTCCTTAGGGTGGGTCTCTGGGGCGTCCATCGATGCTATAATCCTATAGGCTTTGTGCAGTGCAGCCTCTGTCTTGAGGGTGTCATGTGCAAAGTCAATCGCAAACCCGTCCCAACAAGGTGTTGCGCCTGAAAGAGTTCAATCTTGAGCAGGCGCGATCGGTGGACGGGATTTTAGACCCAACCTTTGGAGTATTCCTATGTCCGTTACCATGCGCGAAATGCTGGAAGCCGGTGTCCACTTCGGTCACCAAACCCGTTTCTGGAACCCCAAGATGGCCCCGTTCATCTTCGGTCACCGCAACAAAATTCACATCATCAACCTGGAAAAATCGCTGCCGATGTTCCAGGATGCGATCAAGTTTGCCAAGCAGTTGTCTGCCAACCGCGGCACGATCCTGATGGTCGGTACCAAGCGCCAAGCCCGTGAGCTGGTGTCTGCTGAAGCCCAACGCGCTGGCGTGCCTTTCGTCGACCAACGCTGGTTGGGCGGCATGCTGACCAACTTCAAAACCGTCAAGACATCGATCAAGCGTCTGAAGGACATGAAGGCTCAGCAAGAAGTCGGCCTCGAAAGCCTGAGCAAAAAAGAACAACTGATGTTCAAACGCGAGATGGAAAAACTCGAAAAAGACATCGGTGGCATCCAGGACATGGCTGCTTTGCCTGACGCGATCTTCGTGATCGACGTGGGCTACCACAAGATTGCCATCTCGGAAGCCAAGAAATTGGGCATCCCACTGATCGGTGTGGTGGACTCCAATCACTCGCCTGAAGGCATCGACTACGTGATTCCTGGCAACGATGACTCCGCCAAAGCGGTGGCGCTGTATGCCCGCGGTATCGCTGACGCGATCATCGAAGGCCGCGCCAACGCCGTGAACGATGTGGTCAAGGCGGTTGCTGCTGAAGGCGCTGACGAATTCGTTGAGGCCTGAGCCCCCAAGACTCGATGAAAGGGGCTTTTTTGGCCCCTTTTTTTTAACCTGATTTGAATCTGAATACGGAGAAAACAAATGGCTGCTATTACCGCAAGCATGGTCGCAGAACTGCGAGCCAAAACCGATGCCCCCATGATGGAGTGCAAGAAGGCACTGACCGAAGCAGAAGGCGACATGGCCAAAGCTGAAGAGCTGCTGCGCGTCAAATTGGGCACCAAAGCAGGCAAAGCCGCTTCCCGCGTGACCGCTGAAGGCGTCGTGACCAGCTTTGTTGAAGCCAATGCCGGTGCCATGATCGAAGTCAACTGCGAAACCGACTTCGTGACCAAGAACGACAGCTTCCTGGCTTTGGCCAATGCAGCGGCCCAATTGGTGGCCAAGCACAACCCCGCCGACGTGGCTGCATTGGGCGAACTGCCTTACAGCCAAGACGGCTTTGGTCCCACCCTGGAAGAAGTTCGCAAGGGCCTGATCGGCAAGATCGGTGAAAACATGAGCTTCCGCCGCTTCAAGCGCGTGTCGGGTTCTTCCAAGCTGGCCACTTACCTGCACGGTACACGCATTGGCGTGCTGGTCGAGTTTGACGGTGAAGAGCAAGCAGCCAAGGACGTCGCCATGCATGTGGCGGCCATGAAGCCTGTGGCTTTGACCAGCGCCGATGTGCCTGCTGACCTGATCGAAAAAGAGCGTTCAGTGGCAACCGCCAAGGCAGCCGAGTCTGGCAAGCCTGCTGACATCGCAACCAAAATGATCGAAGGCTCTGTGCAGAAGTACCTCAAAGAGGTGTCTTTGTTCAACCAGCCTTTCGTCAAGAACGACAAGCAAACCGTGGAGCAGATGCTCAAGGCCGCCAACACCAACGTCAAAGCGTTCACGCTGTACGTGGTGGGTGAAGGCATTGAGAAGAAGGTCGACGACTTCGCTGCCGAAGTGGCTGCTCAAGTGGCTGCTGCTCAGGCTGCGGCTTGATCGACGGATCCTTTTCGCCGTTAAACTTCCACACACAACCCCACCAGGAGTCGCACATGACCGTTCCCCAGCCAGCACACAAGCGCATTTTGCTCAAGCTGTCGGGGGAGGCGCTCATGGGCGACGATCAATTTGGCATCAACCGAGCCACCATCGTTCGCATGGTGGATGAGATTGCCGAAGTGACCCGAATGGGGGTTCAGGTTGCGGTGGTCATCGGTGGCGGCAATATTTTCCGTGGCGTGGCGGGTGGTGCGGTCGGTATGGACCGCGCTACTGCCGATTACATGGGCATGTTGGCCACCGTGATGAACTCCTTGGCCTTGGCCGATGCGATGAACAAGGCGGGCTTGACTGCCCGCGTGATGTCGGCCATCGGCATTGACCAGGTGGTCGAGCCCTACGTTCGCCCTAAAGCCTTGCAGTACCTCGAAGAGGGCAAGGTGGTGGTGTTTGCGGCAGGCACGGGCAACCCATTCTTCACCACCGATACCGCAGCAGCGTTGCGCGGTGCCGAGATCGGTGCCGAGATGGTGCTCAAGGCCACCAAGGTCGATGGTGTGTACACCGCAGACCCGAAATTAGACCCCAACGCCACGCGTTACAGTCACCTCTCATTTGACGAGGCCATGTCCCAAAACCTGGGCATCATGGACGCTACCGCCTTTGCCTTGTGCCGTGACCAGAAACTGCCCATCAAGGTGTTCTCGATCTTCAAGAACGGCGCCTTGAAGCGCGTGGTCATGGGCGAGGATGAAGGCACGTTGGTGCATGTTTGAACTGCCATTTTTCGAGAGAGCCGCATGACGATCGCAGACATCAAAAAAACCATTGAAACCAAGATGGAGCAATCCATCAACGCGTTCAAGCACAACCTGACCAAAATCCGTACCGGACGCGCCAACCCTGCCTTGTTGGACACCATCCATGTGGACTACTACGGCTCGCCTGTGCCTTTGTCGCAAGTGGCCAACGTGTCTTTGCTGGACGCGCGCACGATCAGTGTTCAGCCTTGGGAAAAAGGCATGGGTGCCAAGATTGAAAAAGCCATCCGTGAAAGCGATTTGGGGCTCAATCCCGCCTCCATGGGCGAGTTGATCCGCGTGCCCATGCCGCCGATGAGTGAAGAGCGTCGCCGTGAAATGACCAAGCTGGTTCGCACAGAGGGCGAAAGCTCCAAGATCGCCGTGCGCAATTTGCGTCGCGACGCCAACGAGTCGGTGAAGAAGCTGGTCAAAGACAAAGAAGCCTCCGAGGACGATCAAAAACGTTGCGAGGTGGACATTCAAAAAATGACCGACAAGCGCATCACCGAGATTGATCAACTCGTCGCGTCCAAAGAGCAGGAAATCCTGGCTGTTTGAGCGGGATGGCTGTGCTAACTCACGATCACAAGGGCCGCTTTTTGCGGCCTTTTTTACTGGATACCGAATGCTCAAACAACGAGTGATCACAGCGCTGTTGATGTTGGCGGTCTTTTTGCCAGCCTTGTTTGCGGCCAACTCCCAGCTGTTCATGGGTTTGACCCTGATGTTGATCAGTGCCGGCGCTTGGGAGTGGGGGCGGCTCAACGGCTGGAGCTCGCGCGGTGCGCTGCTGGGTGCCTTGCTGTGTTTTGGCGTGTGCATCTGGGCGCTGGGCTCAGGCTGGCTCCGTCATGTCCCTGCCTCAGTCTGGTGGTTGTCTGGTGGTATCTGGGTCTTGTTGGGCGCCCTCATGATCCAGCGCGGTGTGACGGGCTGGGGCCTGTGGCCGCAGCTTGTGCGCTGGCTGGTGGGGCTGGCCTTGCTGGCGGTCGCATGGTTGGCCATGGTGCAGGCGCACCAAAGGGGCGTCAATTTTTTGCTTTCTGTGCTGGTGTTGGTGTGGGCTGCCGATGTGTTCGCTTATTTCGCGGGTCGCGCCCTGGGTGGCCGATGGATCAAATTCAAATTGGCACCCGCCATCAGTCCCGGAAAAAGCTGGGAGGGCGTGTTGGGTGGCATGGTCGGTGTTGTTGTTGTCGCGATGTGTTGGGTGGCTGCGGATGCGCATTGGCACTTTTCAGACCCCAGTTTTTTCACTTTACTGGAGTCCACGGGGTGGTTGGTCACTTTCGTCGCATTGATGTTCATGGCCGCGATGAGTGTGGTGGGTGATCTGGTGGAATCGCTGGTCAAGCGCAGTGCCGGTGTCAAAGACAGTTCGGCATTGCTGCCAGGCCACGGCGGAGTGCTTGACCGCTTGGATGCATTGCTGCCGACCTTGCCGTTGGCCATGATGATCGTCACCTGGATGGAGATGCGGACATGACAGACAAACCCATAAAGCAGCGGATCACGGTGCTCGGCTCGACCGGTTCGATCGGGACCAACACGCTGGACGTGCTGGCCCGTCACCCTGACCGTTTTGACGTCCATGCCCTGACCGCGTCCAGTCAAGTGGAGGCCATGCTGGCGCAATGCGCCCGCTTCAAACCCCGTGTGGCCGTCATGGCGCAAGAAGCGGCCGGGCGGCAACTGGCCGATCGGGTGCGGGCGGAAGGCCTGGCCATCGATGTGCGATGGGGTGCTGCTGCGCTCGATGAGGTGTCGGCTGCGCCCGAAGTGGATGCAGTGATGGCTGCAATTGTGGGGGCGGCTGGTTTGTCGCCGTGTTTGGCTGCCGCCAAGTCCGGCAAGCGCTTGTTGTTGGCCAACAAGGAAGCGTTGGTGGTGGGTGGGCAGGTTTTTCTCTCTGCGGTTCAACAAGGTGGTGCCACCTTGCTGCCCATCGACAGCGAGCATTCGGCCATTTTCCAGTCCTTGCCCGACGACCCCGCCACTTGGGCCCAGCGCATCGACAAAATCATCTTGACCGCGTCGGGCGGGCCATTCCGCTCCAGAGAGCCCCAAAGCTTGAGGGATGTGACGCCAGAGCAAGCCTGTGCGCACCCCAATTGGGTGATGGGGCGCAAGATTTCGGTGGATTCGGCGACCATGATGAACAAGGCGCTGGAAGTCATTGAAGCACGCTATCTTTTTGGCGTCACCCCCGAGCAGCTGGAGGTGGTCATTCACCCCCAAAGCATCATCCACTCCATGGTGCAGTACAAAGACAGTTCGGTCGTCGCCCAGCTGGGATCGCCCGACATGCGAGTGCCGATCGCCTATGGCCTGAGTTGGCCTGAGCGCATGGCGTCAGGCGCCGTACCCTTGGACTTCAAAACGCTTTCGGCCATGACGTTCGAATCCATGGATGCGCACGGGCACCCTCAGCGCTTTCCGGGTTTGGGCTTGGCTTGGCAAACTTTGCGCGCGCGTTCTGGCAGTTGCGCCATTTTGAACGCGGCCAACGAAATCGCCGTCGAAGCGTTTTTGAACAGGCAAATCCGGTTTGACCAGATCCATGCAGTCAATGAGGCCACTTTGGGTGCTTTGAGCCTTGATGAGCCTAAAAACCTAGACGATTTGATGGAAATCGACCGGATCAGCCGCGATAAAGCCAAAGCCTGGGTCGCCCACTGGCTGAACTGAAGGCACGCTGTGTCGTTCAGGCCTTGTGCCTTGCTGCCGTGTAAAGTCGGACAGGGCCTGTTTCTTGTTGCGCACAAAGCGGGCCACAGGCTGGCAACTGTTGTATTATCTTTGTGCGCGGTTTGGCGGGTCTTTTTCTCCCTGTTCAGGGTGGAAATTCATCAGTGCAGAAGTCTGTCACGGGGCGTTTTGATGAGACATCAACAACAACCCATTGAATTGACCTGGCCAACCCTTTCATCACGAATTTAGACAGACAGATTAACCGCACTCATGGCATTTCATTCAATCCGTCGTCGCTTTCGACCTGCTGTGCTGACGCTGCTGGCGTCTCTGGCCCCGTTCCACGCCGCTTGGGCGGTTGAGCCGTTCACTGTGCGTGATATCCGTGTGGACGGCCTGCAGCGCATCGAACCAGGAACCGTTTTTGCTTCTTTGCCGGTGAGGGTAGGGGACACTTTTTCGGATGAAAAAGGGGCCTCCGCCATTCGTGCCTTGTTTGCACTGGGCCTCTTCAAAGACGTTCGCCTTGAAACCCAAGGCGATGTGCTGGTGGTGGTGGTTGAAGAGCGGCCGTCTGTGGCTGCTCTTGAATTCATCGGCCTCAAGGAGTTCGACAAGGATGTGCTGATCAAGGCGCTCAAAGAAGTGGGCTTGGCAGAAGGCCGCCCTTACGACAAAGCGTTGGCTGACAAAGCCGAGCAAGAGCTCAAGCGCCAGTACATTGGCCGCAGCCTGTATGCGGCGCAGGTCGTCACCACGGCAACCCCGATTGACCGCAACCGCGTTAACCTGTCGTTCACCATCACCGAAGGCGGCCCGGCCAAAATCGCGCAAATTCAGATCGTCGGCAACAAAACCTTTTCTGAATCTACCCTGCGAGACCAATTCAACCTGGACACCGGTGGTTGGATGAGTTGGTACACCAAGGCCGACCGGTATTCCCGCACCAAGCTCAACGGGGACTTGGAGAGCCTGCGGTCTTATTATTTGGCCCGAGGCTTTCTGGAGTTCCGGATCGAATCGACGCAAGTGTCGATGTCGCCCGACAAGCAGGAAATGGCCATCACGATCAACATCAACGAAGGCGAGCGCTTCGTGGTGTCCGGTGTGAAATTGGAAGGCAATTACCTCGACAAAGAGGACGAGTTCAAAGCGCAAGTCAAAATCTTGCCTGGCGAGCCTTACAACTCGGAAACCGTGGCTGAAACCACCAAGGCCTTCACCGATTATTTTGGCAAATTTGGCTTTGCTTTTGCGAGGGTCGAGTCCGTGCCGCAGGTGGACAGGGTCAACAACCGGGTGGAGTTGGTGCTGCGCGCTGACCCTTCGCGCCGGGCCTACGTTCGCCGCATCCAGATCACAGGCAACAACCGCACGCGCGACGAAGTGATTCGCCGTGAGTTCCGCCAGTTGGAGTCGGCTTGGTATGACGGTGACAAGATCAAGCTCTCGCGTGACCGGGTGGACCGCTTGGGTTACTTCACCGAAGTCAACATCGAAAACCAGGAAGTGCCCGGCGCGCTTGACCAAGTGGACCTGTTGTTCTCGGTGGTCGAGAAGCCCACAGGCAGCATTTCATTGGGCGCTGGATTCTCTTCGGCGGAAAAGTTTGCTCTGAGTTTCGGTATCCAACAGGAAAACGCCTTTGGCTCAGGCAACTACCTGGCTTTGCAGGTCAACACCAGCAAGTTCAACCGCAACTATGTGCTCAGTACCACCGACCCGTATTTCACTGAAAACGGGATTTCACGCACCGTGGACTTGTTCCAGCGCACCTCCCGCCCTTATCTGGGCGATTTGAACGCCTACAGTTTGGTCAACAGCGGGGTGGGTTTGCGTTTTGGTGTGCCAGTGACGGAGACTGACCGGGTCTTTGTCGGTGCCAATCTGGAGCAAACCCAGATCCAAGAAGGCACAGGCTTGCCGACGTCGTACAAAAACTTCGTCAATAATTTTGGCTACACGACCAATGCATTGCCCTTGACCTTGGGCTGGGCGCGCGATGCGCGTGACAGCGGTTTGGTGCCCACGCGCGGCAGTTTGCAGCGCTTCAATGCCGATGTGTCTGTGGCGGGTGATGTACGCTACTTCCGCGCCAACTACCAGTTCCAGCAATACATTCCACTGACCAAAAAATTCACCTTGGCGTTCAACTCTGATCTGGGTTGGGGTCAAGGCTTGGGTGGGCGTGAATACCCGCTGTTCAAGAACTTCTACGTGGGTGGTCAAGGCAGTGTTCGCGGGTTCCAGCAGTCCACTTTGGGGCCAACATCCACGACCACGGGCGTCTACTTGGGTGGTTCCAAAAAACTGGTTTTCAATGCCGAGCTCATGTCGCCGTTTCCAGGTGCCGGTACAGACAAGACGCTGCGGTTGTTCACTTTCATGGATGCGGGCCGTGCTTTCGGCGAGACCGAAAAAGTCGACTTCAAGGAAATGCGGGTCTCTGCAGGCGTTGGCCTGAGTTGGATTTCGCCCATGGGGCCTTTGCGCTTTTCCTATGCCATTCCAGTCCGCAGCCAGACAGGCGATAGAATCGAGAAACTTCAATTCCAGATTGGTACATCTTTCTAATGAAAACGCTTCGTCATCACATTGCGCTGGCGGTGCTGGCCACTACAGCTGGCTTTGCTTCGTTTGCTGTTCACGCGCAAGAACTCAAAATGGGCTACGTGAACACCGAGCGCGTGTTCCGCGAAGCCGCGACCGCCAAGCAAGCCCAAGCCAAGTTGGAGCAGGAGTTTGCACGCCGCGAAAAAGACCTGATCGAGGTCGGTAACGCCTTGAAAAGTGCCTCTGAAAAATTTGAGCGTGAAGCACCGACCTTGGCTGAAAGCCAACGCACGGCCCGCCAAAAACAGCTTGTCGAGCAAGACCGTGAATTCCAGCGCAAGCGCCGTGAATTTCAGGAAGACCTGAACGCGCGCAAGAACGAAGAGCAACAGATCGTCGTCGAGCGCGCCAACCGTGCTGTCAAGCAGGTGGCCGAGTCCGAAAAATACGACGTGATCTTTCAAGAAGCCGTTTACATCCACCCCAAGCTCGACATCACAGACAAGGTCATCAAAGCCTTGAACGCAGGCAAGTAATTCCTGCCGTGCCACTGAGTCTGAGAGTCATTGTTGATGCGCTTGGTGGCCGCCTGCTGGGCAATGCGGATCTGTTGATCCGCTCTCTGGCGCCGCTGCAAACGGCCGCGGCAGACCAGATCAGTTTTCTCAGTCATGCCCGCTACCAGTCACAACTGGTACCCAGCGCTGCAGGCTGTGTGATTGTTCATCCCGACTTTGAATTGCAAGTGCAGTCCCGCACGGCGGCGATTCTTGCGGATGACCCTTATCATTATTTTGCCCGTCTGACCCAACTCTGGAAGCGACACCACGCTGACGCCAGCGGCCCGCGGATCCATCCCAGTGCGGTGATCGACCCGCAAGCGGTGGTGGCTGACGATGCCCGTATCGGGCCGCAATGCGTGGTCGAGCGAGGTGCCGTGATCGGTGCTGGTACCGTGCTCAAGTCGCGGGTCACGGTGGGCGAGAACTGCACCTTGGGTGCGCGCTGCATTGTGCATTCAGGGGTGGTGATTGGTGCCGATGGTTTCGGTTTTGCGCCTCACCAGGGGCAGTGGGTCAAGATCGAGCAGCTGGGCGCTGTGCGCATTGGTGACGATGTTGAGATCGGTGCCAACACCTGCATTGACCGTGGCGCGCTCGAAGACACCGTGATTGAAAACGGCGTCAAACTCGACAACCTGATCCAGATCGGACACAACGTCCATGTGGGGGCGCACACGGCCATGGCCGGGTGCGTGGGGGTTGCGGGCAGCGCCAAAATCGGTGCGCATTGCACCGTGGGCGGTGGTGCTGTGGTGCTGGGGCATCTGACCTTGGCGGACCATGTGCATATTTCGGCGGCGTCGGTGGTGACGCGCTCGATCCTGCAGCCAGGTCAATACACCGGCATGTTCCCTTTGGACAGTAACGCCAACTGGGAGAAGAACGCTGCCAGCCTCAAACAGTTGTCACGGTTGCGTGATCGCATCAAGGCGCTCGAAGCCGACATTCATAACAACAAGGAAATCTGACCATGATGGACATTCACAAAATTCTCAAGCAGTTGCCGCACCGCTACCCCTTTTTGCTGGTGGACCGTGTGCTTGAAATTGAAAAGGGCGTGCGCATCAAGGCGATCAAGAATGTCACGATCAATGAGCCTTTCTTCACTGGCCATTTTCCTCACCGTCCAGTGATGCCAGGTGTGCTGATGCTCGAAGCTTTGGCGCAAGCCGCAGCGTTGTTGACTTTTGACACCCTCGATTCGGCGCCCGACGACGACACGGTTTATTACTTTGCCGGCATCGATGGCGCACGTTTCAAGCGGCCCGTGGAGCCGGGCGATCAGTTGACGCTGGAAGTTCAACTCGACCGCATGAAGGCCGGTATTTACAAGTTCAAGGCCAAGGCCAAAGTGGGTGACGAGTTGGCCTGCGAGGCCGAGTTGATGTGTACGATGCGCAAGATCGCCTGAGGGGGATAACATGGCCAACATCCATTCCACTGCCTTGGTCGATCCGGCGGCCCAGCTCGATCCTTCGGTGACTGTCGGACCCTTCGCCATCATTGGCCCGCATGTGACCATTGGCGCAGGCTCCAGCGTGGGTTCGCACACGACCATTGAGGGCCACACCACCATTGGCCAGAACAACCGCATCCACAGCTACACCTCGCTCGGTGCCGCGCCGCAAGACAAAAAGTACGCGGGTGAGCCCACCCGCTTGGTCATTGGGGACGACAACACCATCCGCGAGTTTTGTACCTTCAACGCTGGCACCGTGAGCGGTGGTGGCGTGACGCAGGTGGGCAACGACAATCTGTTCATGGCCTATGTGCACTTGGCCCACGACTGCCATGTGGGCAGCCATACCATTTTTGCCAACAATTCCCAATTGGCGGGCCACGTTCATGTCGATGACTGGGTGATTCTGGGCGGCTTCACCGTGGTGCGGCAGTTCTTGCGCCTGGGCGCGCACAGTTTCACGGCCATGTGCAGTTTGCTGTTTGCCGATCTGCCGCCATTCGTGACTTGTGAGGGGCAACCTGCCGATGCCCGCACGGTCAATGCCGAAGGTTTGCGTCGGCGAGGTTTTTCCCCTGCCCGTGTGGCCGCTGTCAAAACCATGCACAAAGCCCTGTACCGGGAGAACTTGTCACTCGAAGCGGCCAAGCTGCGCATCGCGCAAATTGCGGAGCACACGCCCGAAGCCCAACCCGATGTGACCATGATGCTGGATTTTCTGGCCGGTGTCGGCAAGGCCGGCATTGTCCGTCGCCGTGCCCGTTCTGTGAATTGAGGAGTTGGTGATGAAGCCTTTGCGTTGTGCGGTGATCGGTGTGGGCTATCTGGGTAAATTCCATGCCCAGAAGTACGCCAAGATTGCGGGTTGCGAGTTGGTGGCCGTCGTTGACAGCCGCCAGGATGTGGCCGACGCCGTGGCGCAGCCGCTCGGCTGCCGAGCGGTCACCGATTACCGTGAACTGCTGGGGCAGGTGGACGCTGTCAGCATCGTAGTGCCCACGCAAGCCCACTATGCGGTTTGCATCGAGTTCTTGCGCGCAGGCGTGCATGTGCTGGTTGAAAAGCCAATGACCACCACACTGGAGCAGGCCGACGAGCTCATTGCACTGGCCCAAGAAAAAGGCTTGGTGCTGGCGGTTGGGCACCTCGAGCGTTTCAACCCGGCGGCTTTGGCCCTCGAGCCTTTGCTGGACGACCCGCGCTTCATCGACAGCTCACGCTTGGCACCCTTCAAGCCTCGGGCCACCGATGTGAGCGTGTTGCTCGATTTGATGATCCACGATGTGGACCTGATCCTGTCCTTGGTTGACAGCGAGGTGGAAAGCGTCGATTGCTCGGGCGCCCGTGTGCTCACGCAAGACATCGATATCGCCAACGCGCGCATCCGTTTTGCCAACGGCTGTGTGGCCAACGTCACCGCCAGCCGCGTCAGCGCCAAGAGTGAGCGCAAGATGCGTGTCTTCCAGAGCCAGGCTTGCCACTCGCTGGACTTTCAGGCCCGTACGCTGACCTCTTACCGTGGGGCCACGGACCCCATGGCCACGCCAGAGCAGGCCATTGAGCGCAACGAACAATCGTTTGGCGAAGCTGACCCGTTGTTTGCTGAGATCGTTGATTTTGTGGACAGCATCCGGGAGCACCGCGCACCCAAAGTGACCGGTGTGTCTGGCCGCCGCGCGCTGGCGGCGGTGCAACGGATCACCGAAGCCACCCGTCTGATTTCTTGATTTTTTGATTTTCTGAAAAGGCACCCCATGCGCATTCCTATGGTCGATCTGGTCGCTCAATACCGCGATCTCCAGTCCCAGCTTGAACCCGCGTTGCTCAGCACCTTGGGTGCAGCCCAGTTCATTCTGGGCCCGAACGTGCAGGCCTTTGAAAAAGAAGCCGCCGCTTACCTGGGGGTGAAGCACGCCATCACCTGTGCCAACGGCACCGATGCGCTGCACCTGGCCTTGTTGGCGGCCAACATCGGCCCTGGCGACGAAGTCATCACCACACCATTCACCTTCATTGCCACAGCCGAGGCCATTGCCTATGTGGGTGCCAAGGCGGTGTTTGTGGACATCGACCCGCAAACGCTGAACATCGATGTCGAGCAGGTCAAACGCGCCATCACGCCCAAAACCCGAGCGCTGCTGCCCGTGCACCTGTTTGGCCAGCCCGCCAACCTCCAGCCTTTGCAAGACCTGGCGCGTGAGCACAACTTGGTGCTGGTGGAGGACTGCGCCCAGTCCTTTGGTGCAGACTTCGGCGGCATCAAGACCGGCGCCATCGGCGATGTGGCCGCTTTCAGCTTCTTCCCCAGCAAAAACCTGGGTTGCTACGGCGATGGCGGCATGGTCACCACGCAGTCTGACGAGGTGGCCGAGAAGCTGCGCATGTTGCGCAATCACGGCAGCAAAGTGCGTTACTACCATGACATCGTGGGCTACAACAGCCGCCTCGATGAAATTCAGGCGGTCGTGCTGCGCGCCAAGCTGCCCTTGATCGATGGCTACAACCAGCAACGCCGCCGTGTGGCGCACCGTTACAACGCCGGTCTGGCGGGTTTGAACTTGCAAACGCCCCATGAAGACGGCTTGGGCTTGCACGTGTACCACCAGTACACCTTGCTCAGTGAGCAGCGTGCAGCCATTCAGCAAGCACTGACCGAGCAGCAGATTGCCAGTGCGATTTACTACCCCGTGCCTTTGCACCAGCAAAAAGTCTTTGCGGACATCGCGGGTGGCCAAAGCTTCCCGGTGACCGAGTCTGTGGCCGCGCGTTGCGTGTCCTTGCCCATTTACCCCGAACTCAGCGACGCCGCTGTCGATGAGATTTGTGGCGTGATACGCAAGGCGCTCACCGCGTGATGTCAGGCGAGGGTGGTCAAACCAAGGCAGGTTTGCGCGTGTCCATGGTTGTGGCCGAGCGATCGGGCGACCAGTTGGCAGCTTTGCTGCTACAGGGCATGCAACGCGCCTGGCCTGGCCTGACATCCTCGGGCATCGGCGGCCCGCAAATGGCGGCTCTGGGTTTTGATGCCCAGTGGTCCTGTGACGAATTGTCGGTGCGCGGTCTGGTCGAGGCACTTTGGCGCTACCGCCACATCACCGGCATTCGACAGCAGTTGATTGCACAGTTGCAGGCCAACCCGCCCGACTTGTTTGTGGGCGTGGATGCGTCCGACTTCAACCTCACGGTAGAGCGCGAACTGCGCCAGCGCGGTATCCCGGCGATCCAACTGGTCTGTCCCTCCATTTGGGCCTGGCGCCCCGAGCGGGTGAAAAAAATCCGCGACAGCGTGCGCCACATTTTGTGCATTTACCCGTTTGAGCCCGCCTTGTTGGCGCAACACGGCATCGAGGGCACGTTTGTGGGCCACCCGGTGGCGGATGTGATTGCCTTGGAGCCCGACCGAGAAGCGGCTCGAGCGGCGCTGGGTTTGGCCTTGGACCGACCTGTGGTGGCTTTGCTGCCGGGCAGTCGACCTTCTGAAATCAAGGCTTTGGCATTGCCGTTTTTGCAGGCGGCTCGCGTCATGCTGAACCAGCGCCCGAACCTGCAGTTTGTATTGCCCACGCACGACTTGCTCAAGCCTCAAATTGAAGCGGCCATGCGCGAGGCAGGCATGCAGGGCCATGTGCAACTGGTGATGGGGCGCTCGCATGAGGTGCAAGCCGCTTGCGATGTGGCCTTGGTGGCCAGCGGCACCGCCACGCTCGAGACAGCGCTGCACAAACGCCCGATGGTGATCGCGTACCGCATGCAGTGGCTGTCTTGGCGCATCGCCAACGGCAAGCGCTTGTTGCCCTGGGTGGGTTTGCCCAACATCTTGTGCAATGACAGCTTGGTGCCTGAATTTCTGCAAGAGCAGGTGCAGCCCGGCCCATTGGCCCAAGCGGTGCTGCGCTGGCTGGATGACCCAGAATCAGTGCAGCGCCTGCAAAAGCGTTTCACGGCGCTGCACCATGAATTGCGACAAGACATGCCTACTTTGGCCAGCCATGCGATCCAAAAAATCCTTGCCGCTTGAGCAAAAATCCCTCGAGTGGGATGCGATCGGATTGGTCGCTGGCGTGGACGAAGCCGGGCGTGGTCCTTTGGCGGGCCCGGTCGTGGCTGCGGCCGTGATCCTGGATGAATTGCAGCCCATTGCGGGTCTGAACGACTCAAAAAAGCTCACCGCCAAAAGCCGAGAACGTTTGTTCGATGAAATCCGCGCCCGGGCCTTGTGCTTCTCCATTGCCCAAGCCACGGTCGAGGAAATCGATGACATCAATATTTTGCAGGCGACGATGCTGGCCATGAAGCGGGCGGTGGAAGGCTTGCGCTTGAAACCCAGCAAGGTGCTGGTGGACGGCAACCGATTGCCCACCCTGGACGTTTTGGCTGAGGCCATCGTCCAGGGCGACGCCTTGGTGCCGGCCATCTCGGCGGCGTCCATTTTGGCCAAGGTGCACCGAGACCGACTCTGCGACGAGTTGCACCGGCAGTACCCTGTGTATGGGTTTGACCAACACAAAGGCTATGGCACGGCGCAGCACTTGCAGGCCTTGCAGGCGCATGGCCCCGTGGCGTGTCACCGCCTGACTTTTTCACCTGTGGCCCGGAGCGTGCGATGAATTTGATCACTTCGCGTGACAACCCCCAGGTCAAGGCCATTCGTCGCTTGGCCCAGGATTCCACGGCGTACCGCAAACAGGGGCATTTTTGGCTGGAAGGCGACCACCTGTGCCGTGCCGCCTTGGTGCGTGGCGTCAAGCCTTTGCAGGTGGTGCTGGCCGAGTCTTTCTGGGCAGAGCAGGGGCCTGATTGGGCGAATACGGGCGCGCCGGTTCTGGTTTTGCCAGATGCCCTGTTTGTCAGCCTGAGTGCGCTGGAGTCCCCGGCCCGCATGGGCTTTGTGGTGGCCTGGGCTGCTGAAACCGAGGTTTTGCCCGATGTGCCCACGGTGGTGCTGGACCGTGTGCAGGATGCCGGTAATGTGGGGGCGATTTTGCGTTGCGCCTCTGCCTTTGGCTATCGCCAGGTATTGGCTTTGCAGGGCACGGCGGCTTTGTGGTCCCACAAAGTGCTGCGCGCAGGCATGGGCGCCCATTTTGGCCTGCACCTGGCCGAGGGGCTCGATGAAGCGGCTTTGGATGCCTTGCGGGTGCCTTTGTTGGTCACCAGTTCCCACCTGGGGCCTCATTTGCACGAGTTGCAGGCCCAAGGCGGTCTGCCTCGCCAGTGCGCTTGGGTCATGGGGCACGAGGGGCAGGGCGTGCGCGACAGCCTGATGGCCAGAGCACAGTTGAAAATTCGGATTGCGCAGCCTGGGGGGGAGGAGTCTTTGAATGTGGCCACGGCTGCCGCCATTTGCCTGCACGCCAGTGCCACGGCAGGGGTCTGAAAAGACCGCGTTTTCTGCTGTTTTGGCCCCCTTTTTGGGTGGGTTGAGGAGCGCCGCTCGGCTATAATGAGAGGCTTTCCCGCATCAACCCCGTACGCCCAGTCCATCCAGGTCCCTTTCCTCGAACAAGCAGCCAAAAAGAGAGTGATCTCTGGTGAGCGCTGAGGCGTACCCGAACCATACCGGAGAACCCAGTGCTTTTGTCTCTTCAGGGAAAATTCCCGCCCGCCATCTTGGCGCTTGCAGACGGCACGGTCTTTATCGGCAATTCGATTGGAGCCTCTGGCTCCACCGTAGGCGAGGTGGTGTTCAATACATCGCTCACCGGCTACCAAGAAATTCTGACCGACCCCAGCT
>CANBTZ010000026.1 GCA_947372495.1 Comamonadaceae bacterium
GCATCTCTTGCTAGTATCCGGCGATGAACTCGCTTGAACTGACTCTGGTGTATTTGCTGGTCGCCGTACTGGGTGTGGTCGCGTGCCGGTCCCTCAAGCTGCCGCCCATGTTGGGTTATCTGGCCGTGGGCGTGGTCATTGGACCCAACGCGTTGGCGCTGGCGCAAAACTCCGAAGGCATCAAGCACTTGGCCGAGTTCGGCATCGTGTTTTTGATGTTCGTGATTGGGCTTGAATTCAACCTGCCCAAGCTGCGCGCCATGCGCCGCCATGTGTTTGGGCTCGGTTTGCTGCAGGTGGTGCTGACGCTGCTCATTGTCACTGTGAGCTCTTTGTTCTTGGCCACCCTCGCCCCGAGCCTTTGGAAGATGGAATGGCACACGGCGCTGACCTTGTCGGGGGCCATGGCCATGAGCAGCACGGCCATCGTCATCAAGCTGATGGCCGATCGCCTGGAGCTGGAATCCGAGCACGGCAAACGGGTGGTGGGCGTGCTGCTGTTTCAGGATTTGGCGGTGGTGCCTTTGCTGGTGCTGATCCCGGCGCTGGGTTCGCCACCTGAAGAGTTGTTCGGTGCCCTGCTGCTGGCGGGCCTCAAGGCCACGGTGCTCATTGCCTTGCTGCTCACAGGTGGTCAGCGCGTCATGCGTTGGTGGCTCACCATCGTGGCCCGCCGCAAAAGCGAAGAGCTGTTTGTGCTCAACTTGCTGCTGGTCACGTTGGGCTTGGCCTGGCTGACCGAGATGGCGGGCCTGAGTTTGGCGCTGGGCGCTTTCATCGCGGGCATGTTGATTTCTGAGACCGAATACAAGCACCAGGTGGAGCTGGACATCCGGCCTTTTCATGATGTGTTGCTGGGCCTGTTTTTCATCACCATCGGCATGATGCTGGACTGGCACATCGTGATCGGGCGCTGGCCGTTGGTCTTGCTGCTCACCGTGCTGCCGGTGCTGTTCAAGTTGGTGCTGGTGGCGGCGCTGGCCAAAGTCTATGGTGCCAGCCACGGTGTGGCGCTGCGCACAGGCTTGTATCTGGCGCAAGCCGGTGAATTCGGTTTTGTGCTGCTGACGCTGGGCGCGCAGCACAACCTCATTCCGCCTCCCCTCCTCAACCCGGTGCTGGCCAGCATGGTGCTGTCGATGTTGGCCACGCCGTTCATCATCATGCGCAGCAACGACATCGTGATGAAATTGGTGGCCAGCGAGTGGCTGCAACAGTCTTTGCAGATGACCACGATCGCGCGCAAGTCGATCAACACCAGCAAGCACGTCATCATTTGCGGCTACGGCCGCTGTGGCCAAAATCTGGCGCGCATGCTCGACAAGGAAAACATCCCCTACATGGCGCTCGACCTGGATCCCGACCGTGTGCGCCTGGCCGCTGCAGCGGGCGACTCGGTCGTGTTTGGCGATGCCGGCCGCCTGCAGGCGCTCATGGCCGCAGGCCTGGCCCGTGCCAGTGCCGTGGTGGTCACCTACCTCGACGTACCCGCGGCCATGAAGGTGCTGGGCCACACCCAAAGCCACGCCCCGCAGGTGCCCGTGATCGTGCGCACGCAAGACGACCTGGACCTCGAAAAACTCCAGCAAGCCGGGGCCACCGAGGTGGTGCCCGAAGCCCTCGAAGGCTCGCTCATGCTCGCCAGCCACGCCTTGGCGCTGGTGGGGGTGCCCATGCGCCGCGTGATCCGCATCGTGCAGGACCAGCGCGACGCCCGATACAACCTGCTCAAGGGCTACTTCCATGGTGCGGACGACGACACCATCGACGAGCTGGAACACGAACGCCTGACCACGGTGAGCTTGCCCTTGGCTTCGCCCTGGCTGGGCCAGCGCGTGGAGGATCTGGCTTTCCATGCCATGGGCGTGCGCGTGGTCAGTTTGCGGCGCGCGCACGGCACCACGGAGCCGGTGACGGATGAAAGCGAACTGCAGATGGGCGACACCCTGGTCCTGTCTGGCACGGTGCAGACCCTGGCCTTGGCCGAAGAAAAATTGATGCGAGGATGAGCCCATGACGGCCCTGAATGTGAACGAGTACCTCAAGAGCCACATGCGCACTGTGCCCGACTGGCCTGCGCCCGGCGTGCAGTTCCGCGACATCACGCCGCTGCTGCAAGACCCGCGCGTGTTCCGTGTGCTGATCGACGCCTTTGTGCACCGCTACATGGCTGCAGGCATGCGCCCGGACGTCGTGGCCGGACTCGATGCACGCGGCTTTATTTTGGGCGCGGTCATTGCCTACGAGCTTGGCCTGGGTTTTGTGCCCATCCGCAAAAAAGGCAAGTTGCCCTTCACCACGGTGGAGGAAACCTACGAGCTTGAATACGGCAGCGCCACCGTTGAGCTGCACACCGATGCGGTCAAACCTGGTCAGCGCGTGCTGCTGATCGACGACCTGATCGCCACAGGTGGCACCATGATGGCGGGCAAGAAGCTGCTCGAAAAACTCGGCGCCACCGTGATGGAAGGCGCCGCCATCGTCGACTTGCCCGAGCTGGGTGGCTCAGACAAGTTGAGTCAGGGCGGCCTGCAGCTGTTCACCTTGGTGGCGTTCGAGGGGCATTGAGTCAGCCTAAACTGCGCTTCACTCGTTGCGTGGTTTGGGCTTGACCCGAGGTGAGATCACCTGGCCCAGCACCACCATGCCTGCGGCAGCGAGTGTGAAGGTCCAGTCCATCCAGCCCCGGTCCACGCTTTGGGCTGCGATCAGCACCCCGGTAGACTGACCGAAAAAGAGCATGCAAGCGAACAGCGTCACTGCGCTGCCCCTGGCTTCGGGGACCATCTGCGTGGCTTGCGTTTGCAAGGTGTTGTGCATCATGTAAAAGCCCAAGCCTGCCAACAGGCAGCCTGCACCGCCCAGAACAATGTGGTGCGACCAAGCCAACAGCAGCAAGCCCAGCGCCACCAGAGTGCTGCCCACCTGCACCAGGCCGCGTTCACCCAGCCAGCCCAACCAGCGTTTGGCTTGCTGGCTGTAGGCCAGGCCGCCAATGCCATAGAGGGCCATCAGGCCACCTGCCACCGAGGCGCTCAGGCCCAGGTGCGTCACCAGTTGGCTGGGCACGAAGGCCAACGTTCCAAAAGCCAGTGCGCCTTCGATGGCGGTCACGCTCAGCACCCAGCGCACGCGGGGGATGCTCAGCAGCTTGAGGCTGCTCAAAGCGGCTTGCCAATAGGAACCCTCTGTGGTCAGCGTTGCGGCCTGTCGCAAGGCGGCGGTCTTGAAATACAACAAGCCGCTGGCGGTCAGGAACAAAGCCGAGAGCACACCAAAAGCGCTGCGCCAGCCCAGCGTCTCTACCGCCAGACCGCCAAACCATTGCCCGGCCATCATGCCGGTCACGGTGGCGCTCATCAGCTTGGCCAATGTCTCCTGGCGCTGGTCATAGGGCACTTGGTCACCCAACCACGCCAAGGACAGGGGGATGATGCCCGCCGCCGCCGCGCCCATGGCGGCGCGCGAGAGCACCAGCAGGTCAAAGCTGGGCGACAAAGCGGTGATGATGCTGAACACGCCGCAGGCCAGCGCCGCCGACATGATGACCTTGAGCTTGCCCACGCGGTCGCCCAGCGGCCCGTAAAACAACTGCATCAGGCCATAAGCCACGGCAAATGCGGAGATCACCCGAGACGCGTCACCCACACTGACCTGAAACTCGGTGGACATGCTCACCAACATGGGGTCGCAAATGCGCATCGAGGCCATGCTGCTGAAACCGGCCAGGCTGATCAGCCACAGGCCAGGGGTGTTTGTTTTCATGAAAAAGCGCTGTTGGTCGGGATGGCCTGCAGTCTAGTGCCGGTTTGGACTGCTGTCGCGCACAAAGCTGACACCTCACCTCGGGCGCTTTACGCTCAAGCCATCACTGAAAGACTTTGCCATGACAACCGCTGCCAACCCCAGCCACGATGACCGTGTGCCCTACGCCAAACCCCAGCCTTGGGGCATGTCTCCTGACATGGTGATCCCCGATGTGGACACCGATGACGAACGCCTCTGGGCACCGATCGCCCCGGGCATTTGGTCGCGGCCTTTGCATTTGAATACCTCGGGGGGGTTTTACGTCCACTTGCTCAAGGTCAAGCGTTCGGGCTTGCTGCAGCGCCACCGTCACTCAGGCATGGTCCACGCCTATGTGCTGCGCGGCAAATGGCTGTATCTGGAGCACGATTGGGTGGCTGAAACCGGAGGCTATGTGTTTGAGCCACCGGGCGAGACCCACACCCTGGTGGTGCCCGACGACTGCCAGGACATGGTCACCATGTTCACCGTGCACGGCGCGCTCATGTATGTGGACACCCAGGGCAACGCCACAGGCTACGACGACGTGTTCACGCGCATCGAGAAATACCGTGCGCACTTTGAAAACGTAGGGCTGGGGGCGGACTACGTGAAGCACTTTATGCGCTGACCCGTTGGCTTTCCCAAAGCAAAAGGCCCGCATGTGCGGGCCTTTTGTGTGGAGCGGTCGGCGCTGTTACAGCGGCTTCTTGATCCAGTTGGCGATCTCGCCAATCACGCCGCGGCGGAAGGCCAGCACGCAAACCACGAAGATGAAGCCTTGGATGATGGTGACCCAAGCACCCAGGTGGGCCAGGTAGTTTTCCATGCTGACGATCACAGCAGCGCCGATCAGCGGGCCAAACAGCGTGCCCATGCCGCCCACCAGCGTCATCAGCACCACCTCGCCGGACATGGACCAGTGCACATCGGTCAGCGAGGCCAGCTGGAACACCAGCGCCTTGGTGCCGCCTGCTGTGCCAGCCAACGCGCCCGAGATCACAAACGCCAGCAGTTTGAAGGTGTCGGTGTCGTAGCCCAGCGACGTGGCGCGGTCAGGATGCTCGCGGATCGCCTTGAGGATTTGGCCGAATGGCGAATGGATCACGCGCCAGATCAGCAAGAAGCCCAAGAGGAAAATCGTCAACACGAAGATGTACATGTTGACGTTGTTTTCGAGGTCGATCAGGCCAAACAGCTTGCCGCGTGGCACCGCCTGGATGCCGTCTTCGCCACCCGTGAACGGGACTTGCAGGCAAAAGAAGAACACCATCTGCGCCAGAGCCAGCGTGATCATCGCAAAGTAGATGCCCTGGCGTTTGATGGCCAGCAGGCCCACCACCAGTGCCAGTGTGGCCGACGACAGCGTGCCCAAGAGCACGCACAGCTCGGGGTTGAGCCCCCAGGACTTGGCCGAGTAGGCTGCAACATAACCGGCCGAGCCCATGAACATGGCGTGACCGAAAGACAGCAGGCCACCAAAGCCGAGCAGCAGGTTGAAGGCGCTGGCGAACAAGGCGAAGCACATCACCTTCATCAGGAACACTGGGTAGACCCACATGGGAGCCACCGCCAGGATGCCCGCCATGAGGGCGAAGGCCACCCATTGGTGTGTGTAGGATTTGGCCGAAGCAGAAATCTCGTGGGACATGGCTTTACTTCTGTGTGCCGAACAGACCGGCAGGCTTGATGAGCAGGACGATGGTCATGATCACGAAAATGACCACATTGGACGCTTCGGGGTAGAACACTTTGGTCAGACCTTCGATCAGGCCCAGGCCAAAGCCCGTCAGGATGGCGCCCATGATGGAGCCCATGCCACCCACCACCACCACGGCAAACACCACGATGATGAGGTCAGCGCCCATGGTCGGGTTGACCTGGTAAATCGGTGCGGCCATGACGCCAGCGAGCGCGGCCAAACCCACGCCAAAGCCGTAGGTGAGCGTGATCATGCGCGGCACGTTGATGCCGAAAGCCTGCACCAGGCTCGGGTTTTCGGTGGCGGCGCGCAGGTAGCCGCCGAGCTTGGTGCGCTCAATCACGTACCAGGTGGACAGGCACACCACCAAAGACGCCACGATGACCCAGGCCCGGTATTTGGGCAGGAACATGAAGCCGGTGTTGAACGCGCCCTGGAAGACTTCAGGCACGGGGTAAGGCATGCCTGAAGAACCGAATTCGTTGCGGAACAGGCCCTGAATGATCAGCGCCAGACCGAAGGTGAGCAGCAGACCATAGAGGTGGTCGAGCTTGTAGAGCTGCTTGAGCATGGTGCGCTCGATCAGCACACCGCTGGCGCCCACGATGAGCGGTGTCAGCACCAGCGCCAGCCAGTAGTTGATGCCGAGCTTGTTGAGGCCCAGATAGGCCACAAACGCGCCCAGCATGTACTGGGCACCGTGTGAGAAGTTGATGATGTTCAGCAAGCCGAAAATCACGGCCAGGCCCAAGGAGAGCAGTGCGTAAAAGGACCCGTTGATGAGTCCGATCAGCAACTGCCCGAACAGGGCTTGAGAGGGAATGCCAAAGATTTCCATGGTGATGTTTCGGCTTGCGTGAACGGGGTGTTACTTACTTCTTGATCAGAGGGCAATCACCCTCGGTGACAGGGCGGAAGGCTTCGTTGGCCGGGATCGTGGCCGCCACCTTGTAGTAGTCGTAAGGGCCTTTGGATTCCGAAGGCTTTTTGACTTCAAACAGGTAAGCAGGGTGGATCTTGCGACCGTCAGGGCGGATGGAGCCTTTGCCGAACAAGATGTCGTCTGTAGGCAGGTCCTTCATCTTGGCGATGACTTTGAGACCGTCATCGCTCTTGCCAGCGTCCACGGCCTTGAGGTAGTGGATCACGCTGGCGTAAACACCAGCTTGGTCAGACGATGGGTATTTGCCGCCATGCAGGGCTGCGAAACGCTTGGACCATGCACGGGTGTTGTCGTTCAGGTCCCAGTAGAAAGTCTCGGTCAACAGCAGACCTTGGGCTTTGTCCAAGCCCAGCGCGTGCACGTCAGGCAGGAACACCAGCATGCCGGCGAGGTTTTGACCACCTTTGACGATGCCGAACTCGGACGCTTGCTTGATGGAGTTGATGGTGTCAGCGCCTGCGTTGGCCAAACCAATGATCTTGGCCTTGGAGGCTTGGGCTTGCAACAGGAAAGAAGAGAAGTCTTGCGTTGGGAAAGGCGTGCGCACTTTGCCGACGACCTTGCCGCCATTCTTGGTCACCACAGCTTCGGTGTCGCGCTCCAGGGCGTGACCGAAAGCGTAGTCAGCGGTCAAGAAGAACCAGCTGCTGCCGCCGTTTTTCACAATCGCTTTGCCTGTGCCGTTGGCCAGCATCCAAGTGTCGTACAGCCAGTGCACAACGTTGGCGTTGCAAGCCTTGCCAGTCAGGTCGGCGGTGGCCGAGCCGGTGTTCACGTGGGCCTTGTTCTTGTCTTTGGAGATCTGGGCAATGGCCAGACCCACAGACGATGTGGGCACGTCGGTGATCATGTCGACTTTGTCGGTGTCGTACCACTGGCGGGCGATGTTGGAGCCGATGTCGGGTTTGTTTTGGTGGTCAGCGCTGACGACTTCCACCTTCAGTGTGCTCTTGGACGCCTTGAGGTAGTCCTCCACGGCCATCTTGGCGGCCACAACGGAGCCTGGGCCACCGATGTCAGAGTAGGGGCCGGACATGTCGCTGAGCACGCCAATTTTGACGATGCCGTCAGAGACTTGAGCCTGTGCCGAACCGGCAAATGCACATGCGGCGAGAGCTGCCGCGGCGAGAAGTTTGCGTTTCATGGTGATGTCTCCTGTTGAGATGGACGGTGGAAAAAGAAAAAAATCAGACGCCGAGGTATTCGTGCAGCATGGGCATCTTGGCTTTGAGCTCGCTGGCAGCAAAGCCTTCGATGATGCGGCCGTGTTCCATGACGTAGAAACGGTCGGCCAGCGGTGCGGCAAAACGGAAGTTTTGCTCGACCATGATGATGGTGAAGCCCTTGGCCTTGAGCGAGAGGATCATGCGTGCCAACGCTTGCACGATCACGGGCGCCAGGCCCTCAGAGATTTCGTCCAGCAGCAGCAAGCGTGCGCCTGTGCGCAAGATGCGGCCCACGGCCAGCATTTGCTGCTCACCACCCGACAAGCGGGTGCCGGGGCTGTTTTTGCGCTCCAGCAGGTTGGGGAACATCTCGTAGATTTCGTCGATGGGCATGCCCCCGCCTGCAATCACCGGGGGCAGCAGCAGGTTTTCTTCGCAGCTGAGCGAGGCAAAAATGCCGCGCTCTTCAGGGCAATAACCAATGCCCAGTTTGGCGATGTTGTGCGGCGCCATGTCGATCGACTCGCGGCCGTTGATGGTGATCGAGCCTGTGCGCTTGCCCACCAAACCCACGATGGATTTGACGGTGGTGGTGCGTCCGGCCCCGTTGCGGCCCAGCAGGGTCACCACTTCGCCTTTGTGAACCGTCAGGTCCACGCCGTGCAGGATGTGCGACTCGCCATACCAGGCGTGCAGGTTGCTGATGCGCAGGAATTCGTCGGTATCAGCCATGGGCGCCTTCCAATTCTGTCGAGACCGTGCCCATGTAGGCTTCCAGCACTTGCGGGTTTTGCGACACCACTTCGTAAGGGCCTTCGGCAATGATCTGCCCGCGCTGCAAAACGCTGATGGTGTCGGCAATGCTCGAGACCACGTTCATGTTGTGTTCCACCATCAAGATGGTGCGGTTGGCACCGACTTTTTTGATCAACTGCGTCACGCGGTCCACGTCTTCGTGGCCCATGCCCTGGGTGGGCTCGTCCAGCAGCATGAGTTCGGGGTTCATGGCCAGCGTCGTGGCAATCTCGAGGGCACGCTTGCGGCCGTAGGGCAACTCCACCGCCATCAGGTCGGCCATGCCGCCCAGATCCACCTCGTCGAGCAGCGCCATGGCGCGGTCGTTGAGCTGGTCCAGCACGCGTTCGGAACGCCAAAAATGCATGGACATGCCTGTGTTGCGCTGCAGGGCAATGCGCACGTTCTCAAGCACCGTGAGGTTAGGGAAGGTGGCTGAAATCTGGAACGAACGCACCAAACCTTGGCGGGCCACCTGAGCAGGTTTTTGCGAGGTGATGTCTTTGCCGTTGAACAGGATCTGGCCGCGCGTGGGGATCAGGAACTTGGTGAGCAAGTTGAACACCGTGGTCTTGCCCGCGCCATTAGGACCGATCAAGGCATGGATCTGCCCGCGCTGGACACCCAGGTTGACGCCGTTGACGGCGACAAACCCCTTGAACTCTTTCACGAGTTCACGGGTTTCGAGAATGAAATCTTTGGACATGGCTTGTGAACAAGGTTCCTGTTATCGCCGTGCCACAAAAATGCTGCACTGCGACAGGTATTCTGGGTTCTGCGCATCGGGTCAAACCTAGTGGTTATCCCGAACGCTTGTCTCTCAAGTGTCTGAGCGGATGAAAAGCTTCAACAAACCATTGAAAAAAGCTCAACTCAGGACCATGCCGCCATCCAAGTGGATGGATTGACCGGTCATTCCCCGAGATTCGTGCGAACCCAAATAGACTGCCAGGGCCGCAATTTCGTCGGGCTGAAGCACCCGGCCCAGCGGCACGCGCGCCAGCGCCGCCTTGACCATGTCGTCGCCGCTGATGCCCGAGCTCTTGGCCACTTGCGCCTTGAGCTCTTCGACCATGTCGGTCTGGATGAAGCCGGGGCAGATGGCGTTGACCGTCACCTTGAAGGGGCTGGCTTCGAGCGCCAGGCAGCGCGTGAGGCCCACCACCGCGTGTTTGCTCACGTTGTAGGCGCTCTGGTTGCGCGAGCCCCATTTGCCTGCGGTTGACGCCATGTTGATGATGCGCCCGTGCTGGCGCGCCTGCATGCCCGGCAGGCAGGCCTGCGTGAAGTGCAGCACGCCAAACAGGTTCACGTCCAGCATGTCCTGAAAGTCCTGCGGGGCGTAGTCCATGAAAGGCTTGGCCCGGTAGACCCCGGCGTTGTTGACCAGCACGTCGACGCGCCCGAAATGGTTTTCTGCCGCCGCCACGGCCGCAAAGCAGGCATCGCGGTCGGTCACGTTCAGGCCCACGGTCATGATGCGGTCTTCGGGCAGGCCCAGCGCATCCTTGACCTCGTTCAGCCGGGCCACATCGGTGGCCACCAAGCACAGGCTGGCGCCTTCGGCAGCATAGGCCTCTGCGATGGCGCGACCAATGCCGCGGCTGGCCCCGGTGATGATGGCGACTTGTTGGTCCAGGCGGTGTGTCATGGGGTTCCTTGTGAAGGCGGTGGTCAGATCATGGCCGGGCTTTTGCGCGCTTTGGCGTTGTGGCCGTCTGAGCCATCGGTGGTTTTGGCGGTGGCTTTGCGCAGCACTTGCAGGTAGCCGTCGGCCAACTCCATGTGCGGTGCCAGGCCCTGCGCGACCAGCAGGCGGTGGGCGGCGGGTAACTTCCAGCAGGGCGTGAACACAAACAGGTGGTGCTCCAGGTGGTAATTGACCCAGTAGGGGGCCACCACCAAGCGCATGCCCCAGTTCGTCAGGGTGGTGCGGGTGTTGCGCAGGCGGTCGTCGTTGTTGCCCACCACCGCATGCTCGGCGATGTTGCGCACGCGGCTGATGACCTGGTACCAGGTGAGCAAAGGCAAGAGCCACAGCGCAAAGTAAGCCCACCACACACCCGCAGCGGTGGCGATGCCCAGAATGACCAGGTTGCTCAGCAAAAAGTATTTTTCTGCGTTGAAAAGGTTTTTGCAGCGCTGCCAGCGGCTGGCGTCGTCACCCATTTCGTAGCGGAAGAACTCCATGCGCCGCTGGTAGCCGGTGACGCCGAGAATGTCCCGCCGCATCTTGCGCCAAAAACTTTGGCGGGTGATGGGAAATGGCGCCGACAGAATCAGGTCTGGGTCGTCCTTTTGCTGCGTGTGGCGGTGGTGGCTCAGGTGGTAGGGGCGGTACAGCGTGAGGCTGGCTCCCACAGGCCAGCCGCACAAAAAGGCGCCCAGCGTGTCGTTCAGCCGGGTGTTCTTGAACAAGGCCCGGTGCGCCGCGTCGTGCATCAGGATGGCCAGGCCCAGCTGGCGATTGCCAATGATGACCACGGCCACCACGAAGCTCAAGGGGTTGGGCCAGAGCACAAACAAGGCCACGGCCAGCGCAATGACCCCCCAAGCGTGCAGTACCAGCCAAGCGCCCATGAGGTCGGAGCGCTCACGCAGATAGGCGTCTTGCTCGGCGGTCAGTTGCGGTTTGGGGGCTTCTGGCATGGGGTCTCGTGTCGGCTTCGCGCAAGGGCGGGTGGTTGCATCTTGAGACCAAACTAAAACCGGTTCAGTCGCTCGCGCGACGAAAACGCGACGTTGCAGCCTGCCGGGGGCTCACTTGCCGATGCAAAAGCTCGAAAAAATCACGCCCAGCAAGTCGTCGGCGCTGAATTCGCCCGTGATGTCGTTGAGCGCGTTCTGCGACTGGCGCAGCTCTTCGGCCAGCAGGTCCAGGCTTTGCGCCTGTGCCGCCAGCAGTTGTTGGGCGATGCCCAGGTGCTCGCCCACGCGCAGCAGGGCCTGCACATGGCGCTCGCGGGCGATGTAGAGGCCTTCGCTGGCGCTTTGCCAGCCCGCTTCGTGCAGCAGGCGCTGGCGCAGGGCCTGCAGGCCCTCGCCTGTGCGGGCCGAGAGGGTGATGCCTTCTTGCGCTGAGGGCGCGGGCGCGGCATCGGCCTTGTTCCAGATGTCGATCACGGGCACGCCCTTGGGCAGGCGCTCTGAAAGAGTTTGTGCAATCTCGGCATCAGACGCGGCATACGCGCCGTCGGCGGTGCGTGTCAGGTCGTGCAAAAACAGCACCGCATCGGCCTGCTCGATCTGGCCCCAGGCGCGTTCGATGCCGATCTGCTCCACGGTGTCGACATCGGCGCCTTCGCGCAGGCCTGCGGTGTCGATGACGTGCAGCGGCACGCCTTCGATCTGGATGGTCTGCTGCACCACGTCGCGGGTGGTGCCAGCAATGGGCGTGACGATGGCCAGCTCGGCGCCCGCCAGCGCGTTGAGCAGCGAGCTTTTGCCCGCGTTGGGCTGGCCCGCGATCACCACGCGGATGCCTTCACGCAACAGCGCGCCCTGGCGCGTGCGTTGCAGCACCGTGGCCAGGTGCGCTTGCAAGCGGTTGAGTTGCCCCTGCGCATCGGCTTTTTGCAAGAAGTCGATTTCCTCTTCCGGGAAGTCGAGCGTCGCCTCCACCAGCATGCGCAGGTGGATCAGCGCGTCGCGCAGGGTGTGGATTTCGCGCGAGAAGTCGCCCGCCAGTGAGCGGCTGGCGCTGCGGGCGGCGGCCTCGGTGCTGGCGTCGATCAGGTCGGCAATCGCCTCGGCCTGGGCCAGGTCGATCTTGTCATTCAGAAAGGCCCGCTCGGAAAACTCACCCGGTTGGGCCATGCGCAGGCCGGGCAGGCGTGGCTGGCCTGTGGCCGCATCCACAACGGCTGCGGCCTGCAGGCAGCGCGTGACCAAGAGCTGCAGCACCACCGGGCCGCCGTGGGCTTGCAGCTCCAGCACGTCTTCGCCGGTGAAGGAGTTCGGGCCGGGGAAGTGGATCGCCAGACCGTGGTCGATGGCGCTGCCGTCCTGGTCGCGAAACGGCAGGTAGGTCGCTTCACGCGCTTTGAGCTGGCGAGCGCACAGCGCCTGGATCAGACCGCTCAGGCCGCGCCCCGACACGCGCACGATGCCCACCGCGCCCCGACCGGGTGCGGTGGCGATGGCGACGATGGGTTCCTGTTGACGGGCGAGCATTTGGTGGGCCTCAATGCAAAAGGGCCGCTTGCGCGGCCCTTGGCGTTCTTATTTGAACTTGGGCAGATTGAACTGCGGTGGCACGCCCATGCGGGTGTTGATGATCCACTGCTGGGCAATCGACAGCACGTTGTTCGTGATCCAGTACAGCACCAGGCCAGACGGGAAGAAGAAGAACATGACCGAGAACATCAGCGGCATGATCCACATCATCTTGGCCTGCATGGGGTCAGGTGGCGCAGGGTTCAGCGCGGTTTGCAGCAGGGTGGTGAGTGTCATCACCAATGGCAAGATGAAATACGGATCAGGTGCCGATAAGTCGTGGATCCAGGCGGTCCAGGGCGCGTTGCGCATCTCGACCGTGGACAGCAGCACCCAATACAGCGCGATGAACACCGGGATTTGGATCATGATCGGGAAGCAACCACCCATGGGGTTGACCTTCTCGTCACGGTAGATTTTCATCATCTCTTGCTGCATCTTCTGCGGGTCGGCTTTGAGGCGTTCACGCATTTCCATGATCTTGGGGTTGATGGCTTTCATTTTGGCCATGCTCGAATACGCTTTGGCATTGAGCCAGTAAAACGCGATTTTGAGCAGCAGCACGAGCGCCATGATCGACCAGCCCCAGTTCTGGATGAAGCCAAACAATTTGTCCAGCAACCAGAACAAGGGTTTGGCCAACATGGCCAACCAGCCGTAGTCTTTGAGCAAGTCCAGGCCGGGCGCCAGGGCTTCGAGCATCTTCTCTTCTTGGGGGCCCACGAAGAGTTTGTTTTCGATGGCGGTGGACTGGCCAGGTGCGACCTCGCCCATGGGTGTGATCATGCCCACGGCGTACAGGTTGTTGTCGACCTTGCGCACGAAGTTTTCACGGGCAATGCCATCGCCCAGCAACCACGCCGAGGCAAAGTAGTGCTGCACCATGGCCACATAGCCACTGGTGGAGGTCTTGTCGATTTCTGCCTTGTTTTTCTCGATGTCGGAGAACTCGACTTTGTTGTATTTCTTGGCTTCGGTATAGACCGCAGGGCCGGTGAAGGTGGAATAGAACGACGACTCGCCCGCGGGCTTGTTGCCGTCGCGCACCAGCTGCATGTAAAGCTGTGGCGACACCGCTGCTGCGCTGGTGTTGACCACTTCGTGCTTGACGCCAACGGCGTAACTGCCGCGTTGCAGGGTGTAGGTCTTGACCAATTTGACGCCGTTGATGGCATCGGACTCGAAGCGCACGGTCAGTGTGTTCTGGCCGTCTTTCAGAGCGCGGTCGCCGCTCACGTGCATGGCTGCTTTGTGGCTGGGGAAGTTGCCACCGATCAGGCCGGTTTGCGCCACATAGACGCGGTCCCGGCTTTCGTCGAACAGCACAAAGGGCTTTTTCGCGTCGGCCATGTCGGCGTGGCGCGTGAATTCGCTGTGCACCAGCGAGCCGCCTTCGGTGTCAAAGCTGAGCTTGAGCACATCGGTGGCGACATCGACCCGCTCGCGTGCCGCTGCGGGTGTGGTGCTGGCACTGACGGGCACTTGACCGGGCGCGGCCGGGGTCACGCTGGCCGAAGGCACGGCCGATGGGCCTGCTGGCGCAGCAGCAGCGCTGGCCGCTGGGGCAGCCGCGGCCTTGGCCTGCGTTTCGACTTTGGGGAAGAAGGTGGCTTTGTGCCCGTTGTGGACTTGCCATTGGTCCCAGAGCAGGACCATGGAGAAACCAAAGATCACCCAGAGGATGGTGCGGCGAATGTCGTTCATGTGGTCTTCTTGGAAGAAGTGGGAGAAATCAGTCGGCTGAACAGGCGTGGGGCCTCTTCAGGAACAGGGTCATGGCCGCCTGCGCACCAAGGGTGGCAGCGCAGCAAGCGGTGAACAGTGAAATAAGTGCCTGCCGCAGCGCCATGCAATTCAAGCGCTTTGAGCGAATAGGCCGAACAAGTGGGTTCAAACCGGCAAGCCGAACCCAGCCAGGGGCTGAGCACCAAACGGTAGGCGCGAACCAAACCCATCAAGGCCTCACGCAGCATGGCGAGCCTCCGGTTGTGGAGGGCGGCAGGCGCGCTGAAACAATTGCTCCAGCTCGGTGCGAACGGCCAGTTTGAGTGGTTCGGAAGTCGCGCTCACATACAGCTTGCGGTCAAAAGTCGTGCGCAGACGCACCACATGGGCGGCGTTGGGCAGCTGATCGGCGAAACTTTGGCTCACAGCGTAAATCTGCCGTTTGATGGCATTGCGTGTGACCGCGCGGCGTGCCCAGCGTTTGGGCACCATGGCGCCCATCCATGGACCAGCCAAGCCAAAAAGGGCCTGCTCCCCGGAGGGTGCAGGCCCGTTGGTGTCGGTGTGATCCACAGGGACAACAGATGCGGCGGGCGTCAAAGACAAACGGTGCAGTGCAAAGTGAGACGTGCGCGAAACCGTGCCGCCAGCCAGGGCGGCCTGGAATTGCGGGCGTGTCTTCAGACGTTGCACAGCGGCCAGGCCCTGGCTTGAGCCGTCTGGCCTGACGCGCGGTCAGACGCTGACGGCTGCAATGGCATCAGACAGCCAGACGCTTGCGGCCTTTGGCGCGGCGTGCGTTGATCACAGCACGGCCACCGCGGGTCTTCATGCGAACCAAGAAGCCGTGGGTACGGGCGCGACGTGTTTTGGAGGGTTGGTAGGTGCGTTTCATGACTTTTCCTTAAAGCCCAAAGCTTGCCCGGCATAGAGCCGAAAACGTGCAAGGCAATTTGAGCGAAGCCCATGATTATCGCAAACTTTTGTGACCGCGGCAAACTTCGGCTGATTTGTTGCACTGGAACTTTCTTTTTGGGGCTCAGGGATGCCTCGGGGGTCAAACCGCGGTGATGTGGTTTATCATCCCTCTTCATGGCCAGTCAGCATGTGGATAAGCTCTTGATAATTCGGGTTTTCTGCAGCTGAAAGCCTCAAATATCCACAATAAGAAGATTGCCGATGTCCGAGGGACTTTCTCCTGAATTCGACGCCCATGCAGGGCCCACACTCTGGCAGGCTTGCCTGGAAGAGTTGTCCCGCGAACTGCCCGAGCAGCAGTTCAACACCTGGATCAAACCGCTTGTGGCGCAGGTTGCAGACGACCATTCCAAGCTCACACTGCTGGTGGCCAACCGCTTCAAACTCGACTGGGTTCGCGCGCAATATGCCGGTCGTCTGGCCGCATTGGCCGAGCGCTTACAGGGCCATCCAGTTCAAATTGAGTTAGCTCTCACTCTCAAAGAAGCACCCGCAAAATCGACATTCCAGCCGAACTCCTCGGCCTTGCGTGGCCCTGCGGAGTCCTTGGATGCAGTGGACGAGGCGGTGCCCAACACCTTCCGCAGTCGGCTCAACCCGGCGCTGACTTTTGACACCTTGGTCGAGGGCACGGCCAACCGCATGGCCCGCGCAGCGGCCATGCACGTGGCCGGCTCGCCGGGGCATTTGTACAACCCCTTGTTCATCTACGGTGGTGTGGGCTTGGGCAAGACCCACCTGATGCACGCCATCGGCAACAAGCTGCTGGCCGATCGCCCTGAATCGAAGGTTCTCTACATCCACGCCGAACAGTTCGTGTCGGATGTGGTTAAAGCCTACCAGCGCAAGACCTTTGACGAGTTCAAGCACCACTACCACTCGCTCGATTTGCTTTTGATCGACGATGTGCAGTTCTTTGCCAACAAAGACCGCACGCAAGAAGAATTCTTCAACGCCTTTGAAGCCTTGCTGGCCAAAAAGTCGCACATCGTGATGACCAGCGACACCTACCCCAAGGGTTTGGCCGACATCCACGAGCGCTTGGTTTCTCGCTTTGACTCGGGCCTGACGGTGGCCCTGGAGCCGCCTGAGCTTGAAATGCGGGTGGCGATTTTGATCAACAAAGCCCTCAGCGAAGGCAGCGAAATGCCCGAAGAGGTCGCCTTCTTTGTGGCCAAAAACGTGCGCTCCAACGTGCGCGAGCTCGAAGGCGCTTTGCGCAAAATCCTCGCTTACTCGCGCTTCAACCAAAAAGAAGTCTCGATCCAACTGGCCCGCGACGCCCTGCGCGACCTGCTGTCGATCCAGAACCGCCAGATCAGCGTCGAAAACATCCAGAAAACCGTGGCCGACTACTACAAGATCAAGGTCGCGGACATGTACAGCAAAAAGCGCCCGGCCAGCATCGCCCGCCCGCGCCAGATCGCCATGTACCTGGCCAAAGAGCTGACCCAAAAAAGCCTGCCCGAGATCGGCGAGCTGTTTGGCGGGCGCGACCACACCACCGTGCTGCACGCGGTGCGCAAGATCGGTGGCGAACGCCAGCAGATGACCGAGTTGAACCAGCAACTGCACGTGCTCGAGCAGACCCTCAAGGGCTGATGCGCATGAACACCCCAATGCCCTTGCAAAAGAATGCTGTACAGGTGCCATTCAGGGGCAAAAACACCCAAAAAACGGCGAAAATGACGCCTGTAACTGCAAGCCGTCGCCCGACCGGGCCCGACGCCTGAAAAACCACCAAAGGTAGACCCATGATCGTCCTGAAGGCCACACAAGACAAATTGCTGTCCGTCCTGCAATCCGTTTCCGGTATTGTGGAACGCCGCCACACCCTGCCGGTGCTGGCCAATGTGCTGATCCGCAAGTCCGGCCGCGCATTGCAGATGACCACCAGCGATCTGGAAATCCAGATCCGCACCACCGCCGAGATGGACGGTGATGCAGGCGACTTCACCACCACTGTGGGCGCACGCAAGCTCATCGACATCCTGCGCACCATGCCGTCTGACCAGACGGTGAGCCTGGAGTCCTCGCAGTCCAAGATGATCTTGAAAGGCGGCAAGTCCAAGTTCACGCTGCAGACCTTGCCCGCTGAAGACTTCCCGTTGGTGCAAGAAGCCGCCAGTTTTGGCCCCGCTTTCAGCGTGCCGCAAAAGACCCTCAAGGCCCTGCTGGGTCAGGTCTCGTTTGCCATGGCCGTGCACGACATCCGTTACTACCTCAACGGCATCTTGTTTGTGGCCGAAGGCAAGAAGCTGTCGCTGGTTGCCACCGACGGCCACCGCCTGGCCTACACCAGCGCCACGCTCGACACCGAAGTGCCCAGCAAACAAGAAGTCATCTTGCCGCGCAAGACCGTGCTCGAGCTGCAGCGCCTGCTGTCAGACGCCGAAGGCGCGATTGAAATGCAGTTCGCCAACAACCAGGCCAAGTTCAGTTTTGACGGCATGGAGTTCGTGACCAAGCTGGTCGAGGGCAAGTTCCCCGACTACAACCGCGTGATCCCTAAGGGCCACCGCAACAACGTCACGCTGGGCCGCCAGGCCTTGCTGTCGTGCCTGCAGCGCACCGCCATCCTGACCAGCGACAAGTTCAAAGGCGTGCGCCTGAACCTGGACCCCGGCACGCTGCGCGTGGCGTCCACCAACGCCGAACAAGAAGAAGCCGTGGACGAACTCGACATCGACTACGGCGGTGACAGCATCGAGATCGGGTTCAACGTCACCTACATCATCGACGTGCTGGGCAACATGGACCAAGACATGGTCCGCATCGATCTGGCCGACGCCAACAGCTCGGCACTGATCACGATCCCCGAGAACGACAACTTCAAATACGTGGTGATGCCGATGCGCATTTAAGGCCAAAGCCCACAAAGTTCATTTGTGGCCCTCCTTATCGAAACCCGCGACCTGTCGCGGGTTTCGGCCATTCAAGCGACAGAGAAAATTGAACATGACCGAAGAAAACAAGCCCAGCGAAGAGACCTTCACCACCGTCCAACCCAAGATCGACGCCCACCAAGCGGGCGCATCTGAAGGCTACGGCGAAGGCTCCATCCAGATCCTGGAAGGCCTGGAAGCGGTGCGCAAGCGCCCCGGCATGTACATCGGTGACACCTCTGACGGCACCGGCTTGCACCACCTGGTGTTCGAGGTCGTGGACAACTCGATTGACGAAGCACTGGCCGGTCACTGCGACCTGGTGCTGATCGAACTCAATCCCGATGGCTCGGTTTCGGTTGAGGACAACGGCCGAGGCATCCCGACCGGGATCCACCAGGAAGAAGGCGTTTCCGCCGCCGAAGTGATCATGACCCAGCTCCATGCGGGCGGGAAGTTCGAGAACACGTCTGACGACAACGCCTACAAGGTTTCGGGCGGTCTGCACGGCGTCGGCGTCTCGGTGGTCAACGCCC
>CANBTZ010000027.1 GCA_947372495.1 Comamonadaceae bacterium
GCCGACAGGCACAAGCCGTTGCTGGGGTTCAGGCGGTTTTGGGTGTCCATGCTCCACGGCACGATGTGGCTGGCCACCAGCAGCTTGGGCACGCGCAGGCCGCTCATGCAGCAGGTGGCGTTGTAGCTGGCCAAGATGGCGCGGCGAAACCGGGCTTGGTTGACGCGCACCTGCACGATGGCCGTGCTGGTTTTGCCTTCTTCAATGTCGGGCACTTCGTCCAGCACGTCCACAAAGGGCGGCAGGCCGTTTTGTTCTGCATAGCGGCCAAAGGACGTGGCCGCTTCGGTCACCACGGGGTCGTTGGCCGCCAAAAACTCGTTCCAAATTTGTTGGTCCAGCTTGGACGCATTGCCCATGCCGCGTCGGCCACTGGCCACAATTTGTGGGTCGAGGCTGGCCAAATTGACCAGCTTCATGGCCACAGCGCTGGCGGTGCGCCCAATCCACTGCGACAACTGCACGATGCGCGGTTGGTTGCGGTGCAGCTGGCCAAACGGCAGTTGCAGGTAAATGTGAAACGCCGCCAATGTTTCGTTGCGCGTCCAGTTGGTGGATCGTGGCATGTGTTGTTCTCCCTGACGGCAGATGTTAGCTGTCCTCGTCCCACGGGATCGGTTTGGCTTGTCTGCGCAAATCGTTGGGGCGGGTGTTTTGCCGGAAGGTGTCGGGTGGCCTGAAGCATTCTTCGGGCGTCACCATGTAAACCGTCCAATCGCCGTACAGCTTGCCGTCAAAGCACAAGAGGTCACCATCCATTTGCAGTTCCAAAAACGTGTCGTTGTTGCCGGTGAGCAAATGGGCATCGCTCAGGCTGGTGAACTCGACATTCATGCTGCAAGCGTAGGTGGTGTGAACGTGTTTGAGCGGGCCAAGGGCGGGGCCATCAAAACCCCAGCCGTTCATGGCTTCATTGGGCGTGTCGCGGCCATGAAACAAGCCCAAATACATGCCGGGTTTTTGGGGCCGTATGCCGTAAACGGGGGCATCGGCTGGTTGTGCTTGGTTGGGCATATCGCCTCCTTGTTGCAAAGGCGCTCAGCTTACGAACGGGGCGGGGCTTTGTGTACCAGGGCTTTGCCTGGGGGCTGTGGGTTGTTGAGGCTCTGATTCAGATGCGTCCAGCACACCCTCGTTGGCACAATAAGCCCTACCTGTTTCAAAAAGGAGTCCAGCATGGCCACCCGAAATTTAGTGCTAACGGATCATGCAGCTACGCTGGTGGAGCAAGGCGAATCCGGAGACGCTGATCGGCTTGCGGTTTTGCGAAAAGCTGCCCAAGAGGGCATTGCCGATATCGATGCCGGGCGTTTCAAAACTTTTGAATCAAGGCAAGGCTTGCGCGATCACCTGCAGGGCATGGCTGCCAAAGTGCGCACTGTCAAATGAGTCCGGCTGTTGATATCGGGTGACGATCAATCCAACCCATCCAACACCATCACCCCCCGCAATCCCACCCCATAACTTGCAAAGCCCTGCTCGGCCCAGTGGGCGCTGCTGTCAATGCAGTCGTGTTGGTGCCCGTGCACCGTCATGCGCACGCCCATGCGGCGGGCGAGTGTGTCCAGCTCTTTGAATCCGTGTTCGTGGTAGCCGGGCGCTTCGTGGGTGATGAGGATGTCGGCTTGCAGCGTGGCCAGTTGTTCCACCTCGTCGGGGTAGATGGTGGACCAGTGCTTGAGGTGCACGCCGCCTTGCCAGCGGTCTTGTCGCGGCGTCTTTAGTGCGTGTGCTTCCCGGTTGTGAAACACAGGCTCGGGTTTGTTTTTGGGGTACCACACCGCACCGCGAAACACGCCGCCCAGTCCGGCAATGCGTGTGCCGCAGGGCAGTGTGACCACGCGGCCATGGATGTGCCGCTCGGCCAGCTCGGGGTGCCAGACGTTGGCAAAATTGCCCGCGTGGTCGGTGTCGTGGTTGCCGTGGATGAACCAGACGCGATCCCAAATGGCCTCCAGCTCGATGTGCAGTGGGCGTGCCGGCTCCAGATCGCCCAGCAGGATGACGGCGCGGGCGTGGTTTTGCAAGGCCGCATCAATGATGTGCTGCCATTGGCCGTGGGGGTCGCCGCAGAAGAGGATGGGGCCGAGGTGCATGATTTTTCGAACAGTGCGTTCACATTGTGAGGTACTGGTAAGGCCTTTTTTCCTTTTACTGTTTAGCCCGTTGGTTGCATGCTCAAAATGAGCGTGTTTTGTGCATGTGATGGTTGATGTGCTCAAAAAATTTGATTTTTGTGCATGTGGGTGTAAAAATAAATACAAATGAATCAAATAACGTCACTCGAGCAACTTGATCCCAGGCGGTTTGAAACGCCCGAGATTTTGAAAAAGCTGGCCGCCAGCAGCCGTAAGTTGGCAGAACTCAAAGGGGTTGCTGCTTCGATTCCCAATCAGGGGATTTTGATCAATACGCTCGGACTGCAGGAAGCGAAGGACAGTTCGGAGATCGAAAACATCGTGACGACACACGATGAATTATTCAAAGATGATGTGTTGCCAGAAGCCTTTGCCAATCCTGCGGCAAAAGAGGTGACGCGTTACCGACAGGCGCTGCGTGTGGGGTTTGGGTTGGTCAAAGAGACTGGTCTTTTGACCAATAACCACATCATCCAGGTGCAGGCTGAACTTGAGCGAAACAACGCAGGCTTTCGCAAATTGCCCGGAACAGCGCTGAAGGATGGCGCCGGTCAAACGGTGTACATGCCGCCACAGGAACCTGCAGAGATTGTGGCGTTGATGACGGATCTTGAGCGCTTCATGAATGAAGACAATCGCTTCGATGCAGACCCGCTGGTCAAGATGGCGTTAATTCACCATCAATTTGAATCGATCCACCCTTTTTACGATGGCAACGGCAGGACAGGCAGGATCGTCAACGTCCTGTACTTGGTCAAGGAAGGGTTGCTCGATATTCCTGTGCTTTACCTCAGCCAACATGTGGTCAGAACCAAGACCCGCTATTACGAGTTATTGCAAACCGTGCGCATGCATGATGCTTGGGAAGAGTGGGTGTTGTACATGCTGGATGCAGTTGAACAGACGGCGACCAGAACGCTTGTCACTGTTCAGTCCATCAAGGCAGGACTGATGGACTACAAACACCGAATTCGTGCGGAGCACAAGTTCTATAGCCAGGATTTGATCAACAACTTGTTCAGTCACCCTTACACCAAGATTGAGTTTGTGCAACGGGATTTGAATGTTTCAAGAATGACCGCTGCGCGTTATCTGGATGCCTTGACCGAGAGCGGTTTTTTACACAAGCAAAAAATTGGACGCGCTAATTACTACGTCAATGTGGCACTCAATGACGTGCTGTTGCGGCAATTCTGAGTTCTTTCACGTCCTGGTATGACCTCCATCGCCGTCATCGACTTTGAAACCACGGGCGCCACGCCCGCGCAGGGCGCGCGGGCGACCGAGGTGGCCATCTGCCTGCTCGAAGGCGGGCGCATTGTGGACCGCTTTGCCAGTCTGATGAATGCGCAGGTGTGGATTCCGCCCTTCATCACCCAGCTCACGGGCATCACCAACGACATGGTGGCCGATGCGCCGCCCTCAGAGGCGGTGATGCGCGAGGCGCTTGCGTTTGTGGGCGCCCGCCCGATGGTGGCGCACAACGCGGCGTTTGACCGGCAGTTCTGGCGCAGCGAGCTGGCGCACTGCGGTCTGGTGGCCGAGCATGAATTTGCCTGCACGCTGCTGCTGTCGCGCAGGCTGTACCCCGATGTGCCCAACCACAAGCTGGGCACGCTGGCGCAGTGGTTTGACTTGCCTGTCAGTGGCCGCGCTCACCGTGCCTTGGCCGATGCCGAGGTGGCCGCGCATTTGCTGGCGCGCATGCAACGCGACCTGGAAAAGCGCCATGACTGCAGCGATGCCAACTCGGCCTTGCTCATGGCGCTGCAGCGCATCCCCATGGCCCAGGTGGGCGCTTTCCTGCGGCAGTTCAGCCCAGCGCCGGGCCGTTGACCAAGGCCAGGTAAGCCTGTCGGGTTTCGGGGCTCACGCTGTCCAGCGCCTGCGCGAAGTGGGTTTTGTGCTGGGCCAACATGCGGGCCGAGGCGATGGTCTTGCTGCGGCAAAACCAGTGGCAGCTGTGCTGCATCAAGAACATCTCGGCCATCAGGATGAAGGCTTTGTCTTGGGGCAAGCGTGCCGCTTCGTTGCGCACGGCGCGCTCAATGCCTTCGGCATGGATTTGCAGGGCCCGCCGGGTGTCAAAGGTGGACTGGGGCAGCACTTTCTCGATGCCGGGCAGCGCCAGCTTGAGCGTGCGGGCCTGCGGCGCGGGCACTTGCCCAAAGGACTGGGCCAAGCCCTTGAACTCTTCGCTCAACTGCTGTTCGATGGGTTCTTGAATCTGCCAGATCTGCGTTTGGCGCTGCAAGTCGGTCTCGCCCAAGGCGCGCATGTAGGCCTCGGTGAGTTGCTGCATGCGTTTTTCAATTTGGAAAGGCTGCAGGTGCTCTGCCAGCAAGGCCGTGCGCTGGCGTCGGCTTTGGGTGTTGCCCCAGTGCAGGGCGGCAGCGGCCAGCATGAGCAGGCTCAGGATTTCAATCAGTTCCAAAACACACCTGTGCGGTCAGTGGATGCCTTGCAGGCAAAGCACAAGTGTAGTCAGCACAAGGCCGTTTTGGAGTGCCAACTCTAAAGTGCGGGTTTTCCCTTGCTTTGGGTGGATGGCTGGTGTCAAATTGCTGCATTGCAACAAAACTTCTTTCTCTAAGGAAAACACCATGACAAATTTCAACGCTGACCAATTCGTCGCTGCTCAAAAAGCCAACCTGCAAGCCGCTGCTGGCTTGACCCACTCTGCTTTCGCCGGTTTCGAGCGTTTGGTTGAGCTGAACATGGCCGCTGGCAAAGCCGCTGTGGGCGAGTCCTTCACCAACGTGCAAGGCCTGTTGACTGCCAAGACACCTCAGGACATGCTGGCCGCACAAGCTGCCCTGGTGCAGCCTGCTTTCGAAAAGTCGGTTTCTTACAGCCGTCACCTGTATGACATCGCTTCCAGCGCTGGTGCCGAGTTCACCAAAGCCGTCGAAGAGAAAATGGCCGAAAGCCAAGCCGCAGTGAAAAATCTGGTCGAAACCAACCTGAAGAACGCACCTGCTGGCTCTGACGCCGCTGTGGCCGCCATCAAGAACGCTTTCGAAGCCAGCCAAACCGCTGCTGACACACTGAAAAAAGTGGCCAAGCAAGCTGCTGACACAGCCGAAGCCAACTTCAAAGCCGCTTCTGCCCAAGCAGAAACCGCAGTGAAGTCCACCATCGCCAAGGCCAAAGCCAAGGCCTGAGTTTGACCCTGCGGATCGCCGACAATGTTCGGTGAAGCATGCAGCAAAAGGCGTCTTCGGACGCCTTTTTCCGTTGGTCAATTCAAAACAAGCACACCATGTCAAACCCTTTTGCCCAGCCCAGCGCCCCCGTCTTGCACATCGCAGGTGGCGTGGCCACCATCACCCTGAACCGCCCGGCCCAGCGCAACAAACTGGAAAACGGCGACCTCACGGCTTTGCTGGCGCACTTTGCGCAGGTCGACGCCGACGCCAGTGTGCGTGTGCTGGTGCTGACCGCCAACACGGCGGGCCACCCCAAGCCCGTGTTTTGCGCTGGCTACGACATTGGCGGCTTTGACCAGCCCGGGCATGGCTCGACTTTTTTTGAGCAAGTCCCCGACACACTGGCCAGCTTGCGCCCGGTGACGATTTGCGCTTTGAACGGCAGCGTGTATGGCGGCGCCACCGATGTGGTGCTGGCGTGTGATTTGCGCATCGGATTGCAAGGCATCGAGTGGCGCATGCCCGCCACGGCGCTGGGTTTGCATTACTACCCCAGCGGCTTGCAGCGCTATGTGAGCCGCTTTGGCGTGAACGGGGCCAAGCGTGCGTTTTTGACGGCGCGCCCTTTCAGTGCCGAGCAGTTGCAGGCCATGGGTCTGTTCGAGGCGGTGGTGCCTGCTGCCGACTGGCCAGCCACGCAGGACGCGCTGGTGCAGGACATTTTGGCGTTGGCCCCCTTGGCCGTGCAAGAGACCAAGCGGTCCATCAGCGAGATCGTGCAGGGCGATTACAACGAAGCACGCTTGCGCAGCCGGGGTGACGCGACCAGCCGCAGCGCTGACTTTGCCGAAGGCCGCGCTGCTTTTGCCGAGCGGCGCAAGCCGGTGTTCACCGGGCGCTGAACACGCAGTCCATCGCGTCGGGGGCGCCGCTCCCACATGGGTGTTGGTTGTTGTAGGAGCCCCGCCCTCGGGGCGATGGATGGTGGTCTGCGGCAGCCTCATCGCGGCGGGGGCGCCGCTCCTACATGGCTGGGGGTTTTGAGGTCAATAAAGCGGGCGGCCCGCGCAGTAAATGATGGCCGGGAATGTGGCCAGCCAAGCCCAGAAGAAGCGGTTCAGGCCAAAGAATCTGAACACCAAAAAGTGAAAGCCACCCGCCACCGCGCACAGCGCCATGGCCAGGCGCGGGTCGAGCAGGGCCAGGGGCATCAGCCCTTCCCACACGGTGAATGACCAGCTGGCAATGCGTGCCACTGCGGGGCGGCGAAACGCGCTGTCTGAACGCAGCGGGCCGTGAATGCCTGTGTCCAAAAACTGCGGCAGGGCCCGCCCGGTGCGCCACGAGGGGTGCAGCAGCTTGACCCAGCCCGAGACAAAGTACGAGGTGATGGACTGCAGCGTGACGTACCACAAGCCGGCTCGCCAGCCCAGCTCGGGTGTGGTGAGGGTGCCCACGCCGTGGGCGATGAGCAGCCCCGTGATGGCCACCAGCGTCATGAAGTCGCTGCCGCCGTTGAACGCACCACGCCAGCGCAGCAGCCAGACCAGCGCCATGCCAAACAGGACACTGGCACCAAGAAGCCCTGCGGCCCCCGACAGCGCGCCAGCCATCAACGCCAGCGACAGCGCCAAGCGCAGCGACAGCAGCAGCCGGTAGGCTCGAGGTGCCAGCAGCCGGTCGAGCAGCGGCCGCACCCAGCGCGGGCGATCCGGGATCTCGTTGCGCAAGATGGCCCAGTCGTTCACCCGGTCAAGCTGGATGATGCGCAGGTATTCCACCGATTGCAGCGCCAGGCTCAAGCCCAGCAGCACCTCGAATGCGCGGATGGCGAGGCTCAGTGCCATGTGGGCAGCACCGGTGATTGCAGCACCAGCTCGCTGCTGACGGGCATGCGCTGGTGCTCCTGCAGCGCGTCCATGCGCAGTTCAAACTGGAAGTGCGTGGGCACCCCATTCAAGATCACGGGCACCATGAGCACATCGCCCCAACGTCCGCCACGGATGGCTTCATGTGCCAGGCGGGTGACGAGTTGGTAGGTCACGCGCTTTGCAATGTCGCCGTCTTCAGGCAGGTCCTGGATGTCGCTCCACAAGTGGTCCACCAAATTTTGGTGGTTGAGCGCCAGGTTCACTTCCGGGTTGTGCAGCACACGGGTGACGCGAAACGGCACGCGGGCATAGACGCGGTGCCAGTCGGTCCAGTCGCCTGCGGCGAGTTGCCCCCGCACGTACAAACGTGGCCCGTGCCCTGCAGCGTGATAGAACTTCCAATTCGGAAAAAAAGCCCGAAAAAAGAACAGCCACGGTCCTTGCACCAGGTGCTTGTGCTTGCGCAGCCCGAAGGTCAGCAGCACAAAGTAAGCCCCGATCAGCAGGGCCGTCAGCAAGGCGGTGTGGCTCATGTGCACAGTCTAGCGCCCCAGCACCGCTTCAAGCGCTGCGACGCTGCCCGCTTGACCACGCGCTGCCCATGGAGGCCGCGATGATGAAGCCCATGGCCAGCATTTGCTGCGTGTTCAGTTGTTCGGCCAGCACCAGCCAGCCTGCCACCGCACCCACGGCGGGCTCCAGGCTCAGCAAGATGCTGAAGGTGTTTTTGGGCAAGTGGTTCAGGGCGTACATCTCCAGGGCATAGGGCAAGGCGCTCGACAGCAGCGCCACGGCCAGCCCGCCCAAGAGCCAGTCGGCATTGAAGAGCGCCGTGCCCGACTGCAGCAGGGCCACCGGGGCCACCACCAGCGCCCCCGCCAGCATGCCCATGGGGGTGGCGTCGCGCCCATAGCGGCGGGCGACTTTTTGGCCAAAGACGATGTACATGGCCCAGAACACCCCGGCGATCAGGGCGTAGGCAATGCCCACGGGGTTGAGCGCCTGCGGCGAGTCCAGTCCTTGCAGCGGCAAGATCAGGCCCAGCCCGGCGGCGGCCAGCGCCACCCACAGCAGGTCGCGGGCGTGGCGCGAGGTCCACAGCGCGACCGCCAAGGGTCCGGTGAATTCGATGGCAATCGCCAGCCCCAGGGGGATGACCTCGATGGCTTTGTAGAACAGCAAGTTCATCACGCCCAGCGTGACCCCATACAGGCCCAGGGGCCACAGGTCGGCGGCCTGCCAGCGCCTGCGCCAAGGCCGGAAAAACAGCATCAGCATGACCGTGGCCAGCACGATGCGGTAGGCCGACATGCCTTCGGCCCCCATGGCCGGGAACAGCGTTTTGGCGAACGAGGAGCCCACGCACAGCGACACCAAAGAGCCCATCAGGGCGGCCACGGGCCAAACAGGAAAAGTCAAAACAGGCTTTCTGGGGGTGAAAAACGCAAAAGGGCGCAAAACCCCTGCACCCAAGGTGAATGCGGAGCGGATCATAGCGCCGCATACAATCCTCCGTTGGCCTGCAAGCGCCGCTCAAGGCGGCTGTTTGCTGGAGTTTCTTTTTCGTATTTGTGGAGTCACAAGATGTTCATTTCGTCCGCCTTTGCCCAAACCGCCCCCGCTGCAGCCGCTGCAGGTGGTGACATGCAGTCCACTTTGATGAGCATGCTGCCTTTGCTGCTGATGTTTGGCGTGCTGTATTTCGTGATGATCCGCCCCCAGATGAAGAAGCAAAAAGAGCACCGCGCCATGATCGATGCACTGGCCAAAGGCGACGAAGTGGCCACCGCTGGCGGTCTGCTGGGCAAGGTCAGCAAGTTGGGCGAAACACACATCGGTGTGGAAATCGCAGCTGGCGTGGAAGTCCAACTGCAACGCAGTGCTGTGGTACAGGTGTTGCCCAAGGGTTCCCTGAAGTAATTCTTCGTTTGCGCTTCACCTTTTCACGCGAGTCACTATGAACCGTTACCCGGTCTGGAAATACGCGATCATCGTGATCGCACTGTTGCTGGGGGTGGTCTACACCCTGCCCAACTTTTTTGGTGAGGCGCCTGCGGTGCAGGTGTCTTCGGGCAAAGCCACCGTCAAGGTCGACACCTCGACCCTGCAACGGGTGGAAGACGCCCTGAAGACGGCCGGGGTGACGGCGCAGGTGGTGTCGCTGGAAGGCACGTCCATCCGCGCCCGCTTTGAATCAACCGACACCCAGCTCAAGGCCAAGGACGCGATCCAGAAAGCCTTGGTCGCTGACCCGAGCGATCCGCAGTATGTTGTTGCGCTGAACCTGGTCTCGCGCTCGCCCGTGTGGCTGAGCAACCTGAATGCTGCCCCCATGTACCTGGGGCTGGACTTGCGCGGTGGTGTGCACTTCATGCTGCAAGTCGACATGAAAGCGGCGCTGACCCAACGCGTGGAAGCCCTGGCAGGCGATTTGCGCGCGGCGCTGCGCGAAAAAGACATCCGCCACGGCGGCATCGCGCGCAATGGCGCGGGTTTGGAAATCCGCTTGCGAGACGCGCAGCAATTGGCCTTGACCAAGAGCTTGCTGACCAACCAATTCCCGGACCTGCTGGTCACCGACTCGGTAGACGGCACTGACATCAAGCTCAGCGCAAGCATGAAGCCCGAAGCCGCCCGCAAAGTGCAGGAGCAGGCGCTCAAGCAAAACATCACCACCTTGCACAACCGGATCAACGAACTGGGCGTGGCCGAGCCGGTGATCCAGCAGCAGGGCCTGGACCGCATCGTGGTGCAGTTGCCTGGCGTGCAGGACACGGCCAAGGCCAAAGACATTCTGGGTCGCACCGCCACGCTTGAAGTGCGCATGGTGGACGAAAGCACCGAAGCCCGCGCCGCTGAGCGCGAAGGCGGCTTGGTGCCCTTTGGTGCGGACCGTTATGTGGAGCGCAACGGCCAGCCGCTGATTGTGAAAAAACAAGTCGTGCTCACGGGCGACAACCTGACCGATGCCCAGCCGGGCTTTGACAGCCAGACACAAGAGCCCGTGGTCAACCTGACACTGGACGCCAAAGGCGCCCGCATCTTCAAGGATGTGACACGCGAGAGCATCGGCAAGCGCATGGCCATCGTCTTGTTTGAAAAAGGCAAGGGCGAAGTCGTGACGGCGCCCGTGATCCGCTCCGAAATCGGCGGCGGGCGTGTGCAGATTTCAGGCCGCATGACCACGGCCGAAGCCAACGACACCGCGCTGCTGCTGCGTGCTGGCTCGCTGGCCGCGCCGATGGAGATCATCGACGAGCGCACCATTGGCCCCAGCCTGGGTGCCGAGAACATCGCCAAGGGCTTCAACAGCGTGACCTGGGGTTTTGTGGTGATCGTGGCCTTCATGTGCCTGTACTACATGATGTTCGGGGCGTTCTCGGGCATCGCGCTGGCGGTGAACCTCTTGTTCCTGGTGGCCATCTTGTCGATGCTGCAAGCCACATTGACACTGCCGGGCATGGCCGCGATGGCACTGGCTTTGGGTATGGCGATTGACTCGAACGTGCTGATCAACGAGCGTGTGCGTGAAGAGCTGCGCAACGGGGCCAGCCCGCAAGCGGCCATCCACGCCGGTTACGACCGCGCCTGGGCAACGATTCTGGACTCCAACATCACCACGCTGATCGCGGGCGTGGCCTTGCTGGCCTTTGGCTCGGGCCCGGTGCGCGGTTTTGCGGTGGTGCACTGCATCGGCATTCTGACCAGCATGTTCTCAGCCGTGTTCTTCTCGCGTGGTCTGGTGAACCTTTGGTACGGCAGCCAGAAAAAGCTCAAGGGCGTGTCCATCGGGACCGTGTGGCGTGCCGAAGGCTCGTCGCTTGTCAAAGCCGACTGAACGGGAGATCAGAGATGGAATTCTTCAAAATCAAAAAAGACATCCCGTTCATGAAGAACGCGCTGGTCTTCAACGCGATCTCTTTCGTGACGTTTGCGCTGGCGGTGTTCTTCCTGTTCAGCAAAGGCCTGCACCTGTCGGTCGAGTTCACGGGCGGCACGCTGATGGAAGTCAGCTACACCCAAAGCGCTGACATCAACAAAGTGCGCGGCACCGTGGCCACGCTGGGCTTCAGCGAAGTGCAGGTGCAGAACTTTGGTTCAGCGCGTGACGTGATGATCCGCTTGCCCGCCCAAAAAGGCGTGAGCTCGGCCCAACAAAGCGACAAGGTGATGGCGGCCCTCAAGGCCGATGCACCCGATGTGGCGCTGCGCCGCACCGAATACGTTGGCCCGCAGGTGGGCGACGAATTGGCGGTGGACGGCCTCAAGGCCCTGGCCTTTGTGGTGGTGGGCATCATGATCTACTTGGCGATCCGCTTCGAGTGGAAGTTCGCTGTGTCGGCCATCATCGCCAACTTGCATGACGTCATCATCATCTTGGGCTTTTTTGCTTTCTTCCAGTGGGAGTTTTCTCTCGCGGTGCTGGCTGCTGTGCTGGCGGTGCTGGGTTACTCGGTCAACGAGTCGGTCGTGATCTTTGACCGGATTCGCGAGAACTTCCGCCGTTACCGCAAGATGACTACGGTGCAGGTCATCGACAACGCCATCACCTCCACCATCAGCCGCACCATCATCACCCACGGTTGCACCCAGATCATGGTGCTGTCGATGCTGCTGTTCGGTGGCGAGACGCTGCACTACTTTGCCATGGCCCTGACTATTGGTATCTGCTTCGGCATTTACTCGTCTGTGTTTGTTGCCGCAGCGATTGCCATGTGGCTGGGCGTGACCCGCGAAGACCTGATCAAGCCCGTCAAGAAAGACGAAGGCGATCCGGGCGACGAAAACCGCGGCGCGGTGGTTTGAGTCCAGCTTTAACGACCAAGAGGCCCTGCGGGGCCTCTTGTGTTTTCGGGGCTTGACGCTCTTCAGGCCGTCAAAGGCTCCAGTCGGAAAACGGCCTTGCAACCTGCGGCTTGGGCATAACGCTGCACAGTGCTCATGGACGGTGCGCGCTTGCCGCCTTCTAGCCGGGCAATCGCGCTTTGGGTGGTTCCCATGCGTTCTGCGAGCTGATGCTGCGTCAATCCGGCGCGCATGCGGGCGGCGATGAGCTCGTGGACGATCGCAAATTCGGCGCTTTGTGCCTCGTAAGCGGCTTGCACGCCTGGGTTGTTCAGCAGTTCACGTTTGAGTGCTTTGAGCGTTTTCACGAGCCAGTTTCCAGTCGTTGTTGTGCAATGAGCAAAGCCTTGCGTGGCGTGGTCTGCGTCTTTTTAACGAACACATGCAGCACCAGCAAGCGGCGGTTCTGGATTGCGGCATAAACCGCTCTGGCAATGCCATCGCGGCCAGTCATCCTCATTTCCTAAAGCTTGTTTTCCAGTGGCCGGATGTGCGGCAGACCGACATGCTGGGGGCCAAAAGATTCCATCAATTCCGTGATGTGCACAAACCGGGCTTGCAGGTCGTGGGCCAAGTTTTTCAGTTCTACTTCGGCCAAGGGATGAATGATGACGGTCCAGTGTGAAGTCATTATAGCCAATTGGCTATTTGATGTGCTTGTCCGATGGCCCATGTCTCACGCCCTGACCAACCTTTGAAACAAACCGCCGGGCAAACGCGCGAGCTGTCCGGCGAGTTCCAGTTCCAACAATTGCGCTTGCAGCTGAGCGGTTTCTAGGCCGCAGCGGGCTTGCAGCGCGTCGAGCCCGATCGGGTCGTGCCCCATCTGTGCGAGCAAACCTGTGTCTGCTGCCGCCGTCTCCGGCTGATCTTCATGCGACTGAACGGGCGCATCGGGCCAGCGCAATTCTTCGAGCACGTCTTGTGCGGACTCCACCAGCTTGGCGCCTTGCTTGATGAGCGCATGGCAGCCCTTGGACAGCGGTGAGTGGATCGAGCCGGGAATGGCGAACACGTCGCGGCCCTGCTCGAGAGCCTGTTTGGCGGTGATGAGCGAGCCGGATTTGAGCGCGGCTTCGACCACCAGCGTGGCTTGCGACAGTCCTGAAATGAGGCGGTTGCGTTTGGGGAAGTTCGCATTGAGTGGTGGCGTGCCCAGCGGGTACTCGCTCAAGATCAAGCCCTGTGCGGCGATGCTGTGTGCCAGAGCCAAATGCTGCTTGGGGTAGACCCGGTCCAGGCCTGTGCCGACCACGGCGATGGTTGCCAGTTGCCCAGGCTCAGCCCCTTGCAAAGCGCCTTCGTGCGCGGCCCCGTCGATGCCCAGCGCCAAACCCGAGACCACCGTGAGCCCGCAAGCGGCCATGCTGCGGGCGAACTCACGCGCATTGAGGCTGCCTTGCGGCGTGGGGTTGCGGCTGCCGACCATGGCGATGGCGTGGTGAGTCCGCAGTTGGCTCAGGTGTGCGATCTGGCCGATGGCGTAAATCAGCAGAGGCGGGTCGGCGGTGTCGAGCAGTGCCGCAGGGTAGTCGCTGTCGCCCAGGGTGACGATGGCGCGCTCGGCTGGCTTGTCTTGCAGCCACTGCCAGGTGGCCTCCAGCAGCGTGACCCAGCCCTCGGGTTCGCGCTGCAGGGCCTGGCTTTGGGCGGCCGAGACGACTTGGCGCAGCTCGGCCAGGGGCTGGTGCCAGATGTTTTCCGGTGGGCCAAAAGCGCTGAGCAACCGCCTTGCCGTTTCGTTGCCAATGCCCGGTGTGAGCGTCAGGCGCAACCAGTGCCCGAGCTCTTGCTGTGATGCAAGCATGTGTCTCCTCCCCGTCGATGCCTTTGCGGCTTATGGCGCAATTCTGTGGCAAAGGTGCAGCAGCAGCAAGCGCGCCGCGCCCGCACCGCGTTGCGCGTCTGAAGGGGTTTGATGCGCCGTGGCCATCGAAAGGGCCGAATTTGACCGAAAATAGAGCCTCTAGTGGATCTCTCAATCATGGCCCTGCTTCCCATTCTTCGTTACCCCGACACCCGCCTGCACAAGGTGGCCCAACCTGTCCAAACGGTGGACGCCCGCATAAAGGCACTGATCGCCGACATGCTGGAGACCATGTACGACGCCAGTGGCATTGGTCTGGCCGCCACGCAGGTCGACGTGCACGAGCGCTTGGTGGTGATCGACACGTCTGAAGAACGCGATCAGCCCCTGGTGCTGATCAACCCCGAGATCACTTGGTTGAGTGACGAGCGCGTCAAAGGCGACGAGGGCTGCTTGTCGGTGCCTGGCATTTACGACGGCGTCGAGCGCGCCGCGGCCGTCAAGGTCACGGCGCTCGATGGCGAAGGCCGCAGCCGCACGATCGAGGCCGATGGCCTGCTGGCCATCTGCATCCAGCACGAGTTGGACCACCTCAAGGGCAAAGTGTTTGTGGAATACCTCTCGCCCCTCAAGCAAGGGCGCATCAAGACCAAGCTGGTCAAAGCGCTCAAAGCCGATCAAGACTGACGGCAGCACCATGCGATTGATTTTTGCGGGCACGCCCGAATTCGCCCGCGAAGCCATGGTGGCCCTGCACGCTGCAGGCCACGAGATCGTGCTGGTGCTGACCCAGCCCGACCGCCCTGCCGGTCGCGGCATGAAGTTGCAAGCCTCACCCGTCAAGCAGTGGGCCTTGGACCACAACGTGCCCGTGGCCCAGCCGCGCAGCTTGCGTCTGGACGGCAAATACCCCGAAGACGCGGCCGCTGCCCGCGACACCCTGTTGGCTGCGAAGGCAGATGCCATGATCGTGGCCGCCTATGGCCTGATCCTGCCGCAGTGGACGCTGGACTTGCCGCCCAAAGGCTGTCTGAACATCCACGCGTCCCTCTTGCCGCGCTGGCGCGGTGCAGCGCCCATCCACCGGGCCATCGAGGCGGGTGACACCCAAACTGGCATCACCATCATGCAGATGGACGCAGGCTTGGACACGGGCGACATGCTGCTGGTGCGCGCCGAGGCCATCTTGTCCACCGACACCACCGCTGTGCTACACGACCGCTTGGCCGCGCTGGGCGGCGAGGCCATCGTGCAGGCGCTGGCGTCGCTCGACGCTTTGCCGCACCAGCCACAAGCTGCTGAAGGCGTGAATTACGCCCACAAGATCGAAAAAGCCGAAGCCGCACTCGACTGGGCCTTGAGTGCCGAGGTGCTGGCGCGGCGCATACGTGCCTTTGACCCCTTCCCCGGCATGACCGTGCCGCTCACGACCGAGGCGGGCACCGAAACCCTCAAGCTCTGGCAAGCCGTGGCCGAGCCTTTGCAGGCGGCGGCAGAGCCTGGCACCGTGGTGCAGGCCGATGCGCAAGGCGTGCGCGTGGCTTGTGGCGAGGGGCAGCTGTGCCTCACGCAACTGCAGCGCCCCGGTGGCAAGCGCTTGAGTGCGGCCGACTTTTTGCGCGGCTGCCCTTTGCAGCCGGGTCAGCGCCTGGTGGTGGCCTGATGTTTTTCCTTTCGCGCCTGTACCGTCACCCGGCCTTTGTGGTCGGCATGCGTGAGGTGTCGCCGCAGTCGCCGGGCATTGCCGCCTGGGGCCTCATGACGGGCGTGGCCATGGTCAAGTCGGGCATGAGCGTGTTCGAGGCCAGCGCCATGACGCTGCTGGTGTTCGCGGGCAGTTCGCAACTGGCGTCCATCCCGCTCATCGTGGCGGGTGCACCCGCTTGGGTGATTCTGGCCACCGGCTTTTGCGTGAACTTGCGTTTTGTGGTGTTCAGCCTGCACCTGCGCCAGTTCTTGATTCACTTGCCGCGTTGGCAACGCATGCTGCACGGCTATCTGACGGCCGACATCAGCTATGTGCTGTTCGTGCGCAAATACGCCCACCCGGCCGAGACCACCGAGGGGCGGCTGGAGCAAGAGGCTTACCTTGCGGGCAACGACTTTCTCAACTGGCTGTCGTGGATCGTGGCGAGCTTTGTCGGCATCGCGCTGGCCAATTTGATTCCGCCCAGCTGGGGCTTGGGCTTTGCAGGCATTTTGTGTCTGCTGGGCATCCAGTGCTCTTTGGCCAGTTCCCGCATGCGCATGCTGTCAGCAGCAGTCGCTGGCGCTGCCGCGGTGGTGGCCTACAGCCTGCCGCTCAAGCTCAACATCGTGGTGGCGATTGCGGTGGCGGTGATCCTGTGCCTGACGGTCGAAAAACTCCGCCCTGCGCCTGGAGTGGCCGTATGAACGGTACCGATCTCTGGACTTTGGCCGTCATCGTCGGGCTGGCGCTGGTCACGGTGCTCACGCGCAGTTTCTTTTTCATCTCGAGCCAAAACTGGCAGCTGCCCCACTGGGCGCAGCGCGGCTTGCAATACGCGCCCATCGCCGCCTTGTCGGCCGTGGTGGTGCCCGAAATTGTCACGGTGCAAGGGGTGTTGATCACCACTTGGCAAGACGCCCGTTTGTTCTCGGCTGTGGTCGGTACGGCGATTTACTTTTGGCGCCGCGATGTGCTGCTGACCATCCTTGGGGGCATGGCGGTGTATTTGCCGCTGCACTTGGGGCTGGGCTGGTAACGGCCACTGAGCATGGTTCGGGCGTTGTTCGGGGTTCGTACCTGCCGCGCCGTCAGCCCCTGTCAGAGCAAGCTTTTAAAATCGCAGGCAGTCATTTTCTCTAGCGAGTCCTCTTCATGAACGTCATCCGTTTTTCTGACCTGTGCGCCCAAGGCAAAGCCCAAAACCAGCGCGTGTTCATCCGTGCTGACCTGAACGTGCCCCAAGCCGATGACGGCAGCATCACCGAAGACACCCGCGTGCGCGCCAGCGTGCCCTGCATCCAGATGGCCTTGGCCGCTGGTGCCGCCGTCATGGTGACCAGCCATTTGGGTCGCCCGACCGAGGGCGAGTTCAAGCCCGAAGATTCGCTGGCCCCGGTGGCCAAGCGCTTGGGTGAGCTGCTGGGCCGCGATGTCACACTGGTCGCCAACTGGGTGGACGGCGTGTCCGTCGCCCCCGGCCAGGTCGTGTTGCTCGAAAACTGCCGCGTCAACAAAGGCGAGAAAAAGAACAACGAAGAACTGGCCCGCAAGATGGCCGCCTTGTGCGACATCTATGTGAACGACGCTTTTGGCACCGCGCACCGCGCCGAGGGCACGACCTACGGCATCGCCCAGTTCGCGCCCATCGCCTGCGCTGGCCCCTTGCTGGCGGCCGAGATCGACGCGATCAGCCAAGCCCTGGCCAACCCGAAGCGCCCATTGGCCGCCATCGTGGCGGGCTCCAAGGTGTCCACCAAACTGACCATCCTGAAGAGCCTGTCGCAAAACGTCGACCAGCTGATTGTGGGCGGCGGCATTGCCAACACCTTCATGCTGGCGGCGGGCCTGAAGATCGGCAAAAGCCTGGCCGAAGCCGACTTGGTGGGTGAGGCCAAAGCCGTGATCGAGGCCATGAAGGCACGTGGCGCCGAAGTGCCGATCCCGACCGATGTGGTGACGGCCAAAACCTTTGCCGCCGACGCAGTAGCCACCGTGAAAAAAGCCACCGAGGTGGCAGACGACGACATGATTTTGGACATCGGGCCCGAGACCGCCGCCAAATTGGCCGCCCAGCTCAAGCAGGCGGGCACCATCGTCTGGAACGGCCCGGTTGGCGTGTTCGAGTTCGACCAGTTCGCCAACGGCACGAAAGTCATTGCCCAGGCGATCGCCGAGTCCAGCGCCTTCAGCATTGCGGGTGGTGGCGACACGCTGGCCGCGATTGCCAAGTACGGCATCGAAAAGCAGGTGGGTTACATCTCGACCGGTGGCGGCGCATTCCTCGAAATCCTGGAAGGCAAGACCTTGCCTGCGTTCGAGATTCTGGCCAAGCGCGCAGCAGGCTGAGTCAAGGCCAAGCGCAACAAAAAACCCCGCAT
>CANBTZ010000028.1 GCA_947372495.1 Comamonadaceae bacterium
AAAGGTGCAGTTGGTTTTCTTGATGGTGGCGGTCAACTTGCGCAGGGCCTGGCTCATCAAACGGGCTTGCAGGCCGGGCAGGCTGTCGCCCATGTCGCCTTCGATTTCGGCTTTGGGCGTGAGCGCGGCCACCGAGTCGATGACCACCAGGTCCACAGCGCCTGAACGGACCAGGCTGTCGACGATCTCAAGGGCTTGCTCGCCGGTGTCAGGTTGGCTGATCAGCAACTCTTGCAGGTTCACACCCAAGTTTTGGGCGTATTGAACGTCCAAGGCGTGCTCGGCGTCCACAAAGGCGCAGGTGCCGCCGATTTTTTGCATTTCAGAGATGACTTGCAATGTCAGTGTGGTTTTGCCGGAGGACTCTGGGCCATAGATTTCGATCACGCGGCCACGGGGCAGGCCGCCCACGCCCAAGGCGATGTCCAGTCCCAAGGAGCCGGTGGAGACCACCTGGATGTCTTCGATCACTTCGCCTTCGCCCAAGCGCATGATGGTGCCCTTGCCGAATTGTTTTTCGATCTGGGCCAGGGCGGCTTGCAGGGCTTTGGATTTTTCGCTGTTGGCATCGCTCATGAGAATCTCCTTGAATATCAATGGGTTGGCGCATCTGCAAGGCGGTGATCGCTGAATTTGCTGGATGCTTGAACAGTACTGTACACGTACAGTAAGTCATTGAAAACAGTTTTTTTGGTCAGTTTGATTTACCATATGACCCATGTCTGATTTTGACAATGAACGCTGGCGGCAGACGCACCTGGGCAGGCTGCTCGGGCACGCCATGCGCCGCTTTGACGAGCGTGTGCTGGTGCTGATGGCGAGCAACGAGGGCGTGCCTTTGGCGCTGGCCAATTTGGCCGCACGGGACCAGATCACAGCGGCCCATGTGCACATCACGCGCCACCTGGGGCTGGAAGGCGCGCGCTTGACCGCGCTGGCGAAGGCGGCGGGCATGACCAAGCAGGCCATGGGCAACTTGGTGAACCAATGCGAGGCTTGGGGCTTGGTGGTCAAAGCAGATGACCCGTTGGACGCGCGCGCCAAGCAAGTGCGCTTCACGCCTGACGGGCTGGCGTGGCTGCAGGCTTTCAAGGACGCGGTGGCCCAGGCTGAATTGGAGTTTCGCGAAGCGGTGGGCGGCGATGTGGCCACCGTCGTGGCCTTGGGTTTGGAGGCCTACGCGGCCTGAATCACCCGTGGGATGCGCCACTTCGGGTTAGCCCGATCGTCAGCAGGGCAGTGCCTGAAGCACACTAGAATCAAAACCCACAGAACAGGGGGGGTTATCGCTGGCGCCACAGCCACGAACCACCCGACGAGCAGGAGACAGCGATGCGAATTCTGATTGCCGAAGATGACCAGGTGTTGGCGGACGGTTTGCTGCGCACCCTGCGCAGTGCAGGCGCTGCCGTGGACCATGTGGCCAGCGGCTCCGAGGCTGATGCGGCCTTGATGACCAACAACGAATTCGACCTCTTGATCCTCGATTTGGGTTTGCCCAAAATGCACGGCTTGGAAGTGCTCAAGCGTTTGCGCTCTCGGGGCTCCACATTGCCGGTGCTGATCCTGACTGCGGCTGACAGCGTTGAAGAGCGCGTCAAGGGCCTGGACTACGGCGCAGACGACTACATGGCCAAGCCGTTCAGTCTGCAAGAGCTCGAAGCCCGCGTGCGCGCCCTCACCCGCCGTGGCATGGGCGGCGCGACCTCGCAAATCAAGCACGGCCCGCTGATCTATGACCAGTCCGGCCGCGTGGCCACCATCGACGGCAAGATGGTCGAGCTGTCGGCGCGGGAACTCGGTTTGCTCGAAGTGCTGCTGCAGCGCACAGGTCGGTTGGTCAGCAAGGACCAGCTGGTCGAGCGACTGTGTGAATGGGGCGAAGAGGTCAGCAACAACGCCATCGAGGTGTACATCCACCGCCTTCGCAAGAAGATCGAAAAAGGCCCGATCCGCATCGCCACGGTGCGTGGCTTGGGTTACTGCCTCGAAAAAATCCCGGGCTGATGCCTGCCCCGTCCCGCGCAGCTGAGCCATGAAGTCCCGGGGCTGGAACATCCAGATTTTCAAGCGCGAGCAGCGCTCGCTCTTCGGCGAGATCTTGGACTGGATGCTCACGCCGCTCTTGCTGCTGTGGCCCATCAGCTTGGCACTGACCTGGCTGGTGGCGCAGGGCCTGGCCAACAAACCCTTTGACCGGGCCATGGTCTACAACGTGCAGGCCTTGGCGCAACAGGTGCGTGTGGGCACCGACCACAAGGTCCAGTTCAACTTGCCTCAACCCGCCAGCGAGCTGCTGCGGGCCGACGAAACCGACCTGGTGTACTACCAGGTGCGCGGCACCCGGGGCGAGTTTCTCAGCGGTGAGCGCGACCTGCCGGAGCCGGCTCGCGACGAGGACAAAGGCAACAGTTACGAAGTGCGCATCCGCGACGACGAGATGCGGGGCCTGGAAGTGCGGGTGGCCTACACCTGGATTCGCCTGGACACCGACGGCAACCGCCCGGCCTTGGTGCAAGTGGCCGAGACGCGCGAAAAACGCTCTGTGCTGGCCGCCGAGATCATCAAGGGGGTGATGCTGCCCCAGTTCGCGATCTTGCCCTTGGCGGTCCTTTTGGTGTGGCTGGCGCTGGTGCGCGGCATCAAACCACTGTCCCAGCTCGAAGAGCGCATCCGCGCCCGCAAGCCCGACGACCTGAGCCCGCTTGACGACAAGGCGGTGCCCATGGAGGTGGCACCCCTGGTGGTCTCGGTCAACGACCTGTTGACGCGCCTGAAAGACTCGATCGCCACGCAAAAACGTTTTTTGGCCGACGCAGCGCACCAGCTCAAAACACCTTTGGCGGGTCTGCGCATGCAGGCCGACCTGGCGCAGCGCCACGGCGAGAGCGAAGAAGACCTCAAACGTTCGCTGCAAAACATTGGCCGCGCCAGCGTGCAGGCCACCCATACTGTCAACCAATTGCTGGCTCTGGCCCGCGCCGAAGGCGGTGGGGGCAGCGCGCCCACGCAGCCATGCAACATGGTGGAGCTGGCCAGCGAGGTGCTGCAGGACTCTTTTCCACGGGCTGCAGACAAGGGACTGGACTTGGGCTACGACGGCGCGTCCAGCGACACCCCGGGCGTGCAAATCATGGGCAACCCCACGCTGCTCAAAGAGATGGTCCGCAACTTGGTCGAAAACGCGATCCACTACACGCCGACCACACCAGATCGCCCGGGCGTGGTGACGGTGCGGATTTTGGTGGACCCCTACAGCCAGGCGGTGGTCATGCAGGTCGAGGACAACGGCCCGGGCATCCCTGCCTCAGAGCGAGAGCTGGTTTTCCAGCCTTTTTACCGGGCCTTGGGCACCGACGTGGACGGCTCGGGTTTGGGGCTGCCCATCGTGCGCGAGATCGCTCAGCGCCACGGCGCCAGCATCACGGTGGATGCGGCGCATCCCGGGCACACACCGCCTGGGGCTTGCTTCACGGTGCGTTTTGCCTTGCCCGGCTGACCGGCCCGCCAAAAACCCACTCGAACAGGTCGATCAGGCCGCAGTGTGGCCCATGTTCAGCTGCAAGCGCTCGCGCTCAATCACGCGGGCCACGGCAGGCACGGCAGCCACTTTTTGCACAAAGGCCCACAGCTCGGGGTGCTCTTCGGGCGCGATGCCGGACAGGGTGCCCCAGCGGGTCAGCGTCAGGCTGTAGGCGTCCAGTGGACTGAAGTGCTCGCCAGCTAGCCAGGTCTGACCCTTGGCTGCAGCCGCCTTGACCAGCGCTTGCAGCTCGCCCAGCATGCCGCGAAACAGCTGGGTGTTGTAGGTTTTCAGCGCAGCCTGTGCTTCGGGCTGGTCGGTGAACTTTTGCGGCATGAAGATGTGGGTGAAGGTGGGGTGCACCGTGTTGTTCATCCACACCAAGGTCGACAGGGCTTGTGCCCGCGCGATCGGCTCGGTGGGCAGGAAGTGGGCGTCTGGGAAAGTCTGTTCCAGGTGCAGCACGATGGCCACGATCTGCGTGACCACCTGACCGTTGTTCACCAGCACAGGCACCTGGCCACGCGGGTTGATGGCTTTGTAGTCGTCGCTGTTTTGCTCGCCTTTGTGCAGCTTGACCATGGCGGGCTCAAATTCGGCGCCGCTCATCTCGAGCAGCACATGGGGCACAAACGAGCAGGCGCCAGGCGCGAAATACAGTTTCAAGCTCATGGGAAGGGCTCCAACAGGGGGTTAATTTGAGTCTGGGGCAGAAGCGGCTGCCGCCGGGGCAGCCGCTGGCTTGGGGCGCGTTGCGCTGGCGGGTGGCTTGGGCGGCACCGCCTGGGCGGCAGACGCCGCAGCCGAAGCAGCTGATGCAGCCGAAGGAGCCGGCTCACTGGCCGTGGTCTGGATGGGCAGGGTCACCACCGGGCCGTCCTGTGTTGGGGCCGCGCCCCAGCCCCAAGGCTGCAGGGCACCCATGTTCCAGGCCAACAGGGCTGCGTTGAGCAGCAGCAACAATCCGATCCACCAGCGGGCCATCAGCGTCCGTCCTTGTCTTGTTTCAGGGGGCGCACACTGACCTCCGAGCTGTGGATGTCGTGCGTGCCCTGTTCATCGGCCAATCGTAGCGCACCCGATGCGCTGACCCCCATGCACAGGCCCTGCAGCCCGTCGCTGGTGCTGACTTGCCGGCCCCGCAGCACATCGCGGGCCTCAAAGCGCTGTTGCAGGGGCGCAAAGCCCTGGCGCTCAAAGTCCTGCAGCATCTGCACCAAAGGCCGCACCACGCGGGCCAGTGCGGCTGGGGCGGTGGCTTCGGGCCAGGCTTCGGTCAGGGCAGCAGGTGGGGTGTTCAGGCCGTCGGCCGGGCGGGGGCGGATGTTGATGCCCATGCCGATCACCACCTGGCTGCGCCCGCCCATGCTGGCCGCTTCAATCAGGATGCCGCCGAGCTTGCGCTCTTGCCACCACAGGTCGTTGGGCCATTTGAGTTGGATGTCAGGGTGCAGGCTCTCGGCCAGCGACAGCCCCACGGCCAGCGACAGGCCCGACCAGTCTTGGGGGGCGAACGGCAAGCTCAGCGAAAAGGTGAGCGAGTCGCCCGGCTGGCTTTGCCAGACCCGGCCCATGCGCCCGCGCCCTGCGGTTTGCGATTCGGCTACCAGCAAGGTGGCTTCGGTTTGCCCTTGGCGTGCGCGGCGCATCAGCTCGGTGTTGCTCGAATCGATCTCGGGCAGCACCTCCACCGTGAAGCCCGGCAACAAAGGCCAGACTTGCTCCCAGATGGCTTCAGCGTGCCAGCGGGTGGGCGGTGTCATCGTCAGCCGGCTCAGGCTTTTTTGGACTTCTTCTTGGGCGCAGCCTCTGCCTTGGATTTGGCTTTCGTCTTGGGCTTGTCAGCGGCCTTTGCTTTGTCGGCCTTTTGGGCTTTGTCCGCTTTCTTGGCCTTGGGCTTGGCTTCGGCTTTCACCTCGGCTTTGGCCTTTTTCTTCTTTTTCTGGCTGGGGATCTTGGGGGTGTCTTCGCGGTCTTTGGGCGACAGCAGGGTGCCCCGGCAGTTGGCGCTGCCGCACCAGCAGGGGTACTCGGCCAACAGCTTTTTGGTGTAGGGCTCGTCGATGATCAGGCCGTAGTCGTAGTTCAGCTCTTCACCCGCGTGGATGTTGCGCAGCGCTTTGATGAAGATGCGCTCGTTTTGCTCATCGGCTTCGCAATTGGCGTCGCAGCTGTGGTTGATCCAGCGCGAAGAGTTGCCGCCGTGCAGCGCGTCGATCACCTTGTTCTCGTTCACATGGAAGTAGAAGGTGTGGTTGGGGTCCTTGGGGTCATGCGGGTGGCGGTCTTGCGCTTCGTCCCAGCTGATGATCTCACCCACGTACTCGATGACGGTCTCGCCCTCGGCGATGTCTTGCAGGGCGAACACGCCCTTGCCGTGAACGCCGGAGCGGCGGACCTGGATGCGTCGCTGTGATGACGAGGCGGAAGGAGAAACAGGAGTTTTGGCCACGGCGTTGAAAAATTTGTTATGGTGAATTCATGTGGGCGTGCGCGTGAGCGCGTGCCCGGGCGCGTGCGCACACGCGAGACAACGGATTGTAATGACATGAAGACATTGGTAATTGCAGAGAAGCCTTCGGTGGCCCAAGACATCGTCAAAGCCTTGACCCCGACCTCGGGCAAGTTCGAGAAACACGACGACCACTTTGAGAACGACACCTACGTCGTGACCAGCGCCGTGGGCCACTTGGTGGAGATCCAGGCCCCCGAGCAGTACGACGTGAAACGCGGCAAGTGGAGCTTTGCCAACCTGCCTGTGATCCCGCCGCACTTCGACTTGAAGCCGGTCGACAAAACCAAGAGCCGTTTGAGCGCCGTGGTCAGGCAGGCCAAGCGCAAGGACGTGAACGCCCTCATCAACGCCTGTGACGCGGGCCGCGAGGGGGAATTGATCTTCCGCTTGATCGAACAGTACGCGGGCGGCGTCAAGACCTTGGACAAGCCCGTGCAGCGCCTGTGGTTGCAGTCGATGACGCCACAAGCCATCCGCGACGGTTTTGACAACCTGCGCACCAACACCCAGATGCAGGGCCTGGCCGACGCCGCCCGCAGCCGCTCTGAAGCCGATTGGCTGGTGGGTATCAACGGCACCCGTGCCATGACCGCGTTCAACTCGCGCGATGGTGGCTTCTTTTTGACCACCGTGGGTCGGGTGCAAACGCCCACGCTGGCCGTGGTGGTCGAGCGCGAAGAGCAAATCCGCAAGTTCGTGAGCCGCGACTATTGGGAAATCCACGCCGATTTCGCTGCCGCTGCAGGCACATATCCGGGCAAATGGTTCGACCCCAAGTGGAAAAAAGAAGAAGACGCCGAGAAGAAAGCCGACCGCAAATGGACCGCTGCTGAAGCACAGGCCATCGTCGATGCGGTGCGCGGCAAAACCGCCAGCGTGACCGAAGAAGCCACGCCGACCACACAGGCCAGCCCTGGTTTGTTTGACCTGACCAGCTTGCAGCGCGAAGCCAACGGCAAGTTCGGCTTCTCGGCCAAGACCACGCTGGCGCTGGCCCAAAGCTTGTACGAACGCCACAAGGCGCTGACCTACCCGCGTACCGATTCGCGCCACCTGCCCGAAGATTACGTGCCCGTGGCCAAAGAAACCTTCGAGATGCTGGCCGACAGCGGTATGAAGCACCTGGCCCCACACGCGCTCACCGCGCTGAACAACAACTACGTGCGCAAGATCCCGCGCGTGTTCGACAACAAAAAGGTCTCGGACCACTTCGCCATCATCCCCACGCTGCAAGCGCCCAGCGGTCTGTCCGAGGCCGAGCAAAAACTGTATGACCTGGTGGTGCGCCGCTTCATGGCGGTGTTCTTCCCCAGCGCCGAATACCAAGTCACCACCCGCATCAGCGTGGCCGCAGGCCACAGCTTCAAGACCGTGGGCAAGGTCTTGGTCAAGCCGGGTTGGCTCGCCATTTATGGCAAAGAAGCCGCAGAAGAAGTGGAAGACGCCAAAGACGGCGACAAAGGCCAGAACCTGGTGCCGGTGCAGCCGGGCGAGCAAGTTGGCGTCGAGTCGGTCGAAGCCAAGGGCCTCAAAACCCGCCCACCTGCCCGGTATTCAGAAGCCACGTTGCTCGGCGCCATGGAAGGCGCAGGCAAGCTGGTGGACGACGACGAGCTGCGCGAAGCCATGCAGGAAAAAGGCCTGGGCACGCCAGCCACCCGTGCGGCCATCATCGAAGGCTTGCTCAACGAAAAATACATGCTGCGCGAAGGCCGCGAGCTGATCCCGACCGCCAAGGCCTTCCAGCTCATGACGCTGCTGCGTGGCCTGCAGGTGGAAGAACTCTCCAAGCCTGAATTGACTGGCGAATGGGAGTACAAACTCGCGCAAATGGAGCAAGGCAAATTGAGCCGCGCCACCTTCATGGCCGAGATCGCGGCCATGACCGAGCACATCGTCAAAAAAGCCAAAGAGTACGACCGCGACACCGTGCCCGGCGACTACGCCACACTCGTCACGCCCTGCCCTAAGTGCGCTGGCGTGGTCAAAGAAAACTACCGCAGGTACACCTGCACGGGCGCTGATGGCGCAAGCGAGGGCTGTGGCTTCTCGTTTGGCAAGTCACCCGGCGGGCGCACCTTCGAAATGAACGAAGCTGACCAATTTTTGAGCGACAAGAAGATCGGCCAACTCGAAGGCTTCCGCTCCAAAGCGGGCTGGCCCTTTGTGGCCGAGATGGCGCTCAAGTTCAACGAAGAAGAGCAAAACTGGAAGCTTGAATTCGACTTTGGCGACAGCAAAAAAGACGACGACACGGGCGAAATTGTGGAGTTCACCGACGAGTCACTGGGCGTGTGCCCCAAGTGCGGCAGCGCGGTGCACGAACACGGCAGCAACTACGTGTGCAGCAAAGCTGTGCCCACCAACGAGCAACCCACACCCAGCTGCGACTTCAAGACCGGCAAGATCATCTTGCAGCAGCCAGTCGAGCGTGAGCAAGTCAGCAAGCTGCTGGCCACAGGCAAGACCGACTTGCTCGACAAGTTCTTGAGCAACCGCACGCGCCGCACCTTCAAGGCTTTCTTGGCCTGGAACGCGGAAGAAGGCAAAGTGAGTTTCGAGTTCGAGCAGCGCGAAGGCGGCAAGAAGTACCCGCCGCGCAAGACGGCCGCCAAAAAGACGCCTTTCGGCAAGGCCGCCACCAAGACCACGGCCAAGGCGGCGAAAACCCCAGCAGCCAAAAAAGCGGCCAAGACCGCTGCACCCAAAGCACCGCGCAAAGCCGCCGTTGGCACCCTCAAGCCCAGCGCCGCCCTGATGGCGGTGATCGGCGACGGCACCTATGCCCGTACAGAAGTCGTGAAAAAAATCTGGGACTACATCAAGGCCAACAACCTGCAAGACCCGGCCGACAAGCGCTCCATCAAGGCCGATGGCAAGCTCAAAGAGGTGTTTGGCAAGGACAGCGCCACCATGTTCGAGCTGGCTGGGATCATTGGCAAACACCTGAGCTGAATGGCCGCACGACCTGCTTTTGGGCGGGTCGTGCGTCAGCCAGTCTCAAGCACTTCGCAGTTCAACTTTCACTGGCAATGCCGCAATCAAGGGCTGCAGCTGGGCTTGTACCAGTGCCCAGCCTTGTCCGCGGCTGTCCACCCACACGGGCGCATCGCCTTCGGCCACCACGCGTGGGCGTTGGTCTTGTGGCAGTCCGGCTGCGCTGCACACTTGGTCGACCAATGCCTGCACCACGGCCCCTGTGGCCAGCGTGCGCAATTCCGGTTTGTAAATTTTGCCCACATTCGTCACGGGCATGGCGCTCAGCACCGTGATCGATTTGGGTTTGGCGGGGCCTTCGTCCACATGCTCGGCCGTGAAAGCCAGCAGCTCGGCTTCGCTCACATGGCAGCCGGGTTTGAGGGTGGCAAAGGCCACGGGCAGCTCGCCCGCATAGGCGTCTGGCGCCCCCACGGCCGCGCACAGGGCCACCGCCGGGTGCGCGCCCAAGGCGTCTTCGATCACCTTGGGGTCGATGTTGTGTCCGCCCCGGATGATCAGGTCCTTGGCGCGTCCGGTCAGGTGCAGACGCCCTTGCTCATCCAAAAAGCCTACATCGCCCGTGATCAGCCAGCCATCGGGCGTGAAGCTGCGTGCGGTCTCAGCAGCGTCCAGATAGCCCGAAAACAGGTTGGGGGCTTTGTACAGCAGCATGCCTTTGCCGCCTGCGGGCAGGTCGGCTTCGGTGGGCTGCCCATCGGCGTTCAGGCCCGCGATGCGCACGCGGGCATGTGGCAAAGGCCAGCCCACGCATCCGGCTGGGGCATCGATGCCCGGCGGAGCCACCGTGCTCAAGCCCGCGGTCTCGGTCATGCCCAGGCTCTCGTTGACGTGCAAACCAAAAGTTTGCTTGAAACGCAGCGACAGCTCGGGCGGCAGCGGTGCAGCGCCCGTGCGCACGCCGCGCAGTGTAGAAATGTCGGCCCCTTCCAGTGGCACACCCGCCAATGCGGCCAGCACCGTAGGCACACCCGACATGAGCGTGCAGCGGTGGTGGGCCACCAGCCGCCAATAGTTCTGAATCACTTCGCGGTTGCGGAACATCGCGGCGGTTGGGATGATCACATGCATGCCCACCGCCAACGAGCACAGTGCTCCGGGCAACACGCCCGCCACATGGAACAAGGGGTAGCCGTTGAGGGTCACATCGGTGCACTGAAAGCCCTGCACCGTCGCGTTGGCCCAGGCGGTGAAGACCTGCGCCCCGTGGCTGTGTCGCGCCAACTTGGGTGCGCCTGTCGTGCCGCCTGTGTGGAAGTAGGCGGCGATGTCGCTGGCAGAGAACACCCGCTCGCTGAGCAAGCGATCCGAAGGCGCTGCATTGACCAAGGCGTGGAAGTTCAGCACCTCGGCCGTGTCGCTTTTTGGCTGTGACACAGCCCTATCCACCGAGGTGACCAACAGCACCTTTTGCAGCGAGGGCAGTTGTGCCTGCAGCCGCAGCGCTTTGGCACGCATGTGCGCGTCATCCTCCTCGCCGTGTGCGATCAGCACTTTGGCGCCGCTGGCCCGCAGCAGCGACAGCAACTTTTCTTCGCTCAGCAAAGGGTTGAGCGGCTGCACGATGCTCGCCGCCTCACCACCCCACAAAGCCAGGTGGTAGTCCAAGCCACCTGGCAGCAAGATCGCGACCACATCGCCTGACTGAACACCCAGGTGGAGCAAGGCATTGGCGGTCTGGTGGATTTTTTGCAGCAACTCGCGGTAGGTCCAGCTGGTGCTGGGGCCCCCGGGCTGCCCAGTTTCTAAAAAGGTCAGCGCTGGCCGCTCGGCGTGGGCTTGGGCGCTGGCTGCGATCAGCGCATAAGTGCTTTGCCAGGGGATGGCCTGGTCCAAGGGCGTTTGCTCGAGCTGACGGATTTGCGCCAGTGACTGGACCGCTGTGGTGATGCTCAGGTGCATGGGGCGTGACTGCAAAAAGCCATCGGCGATGGCGAGCCCCATGTTAGCCAGCTTGCGGCGCTGGTTTTGCCGCCTCAGTGACAAGCGCCAACATGATGACGCTTGTGCTCAAGGAGTGCTCGCGCTCAGCGCCCCACCACCCGCGCCATCTCCAGGCACTTGTTGGAGTAGCCCCACTCGTTGTCGTACCAGGCGACCACTTTGATGAAGGTACTGTCGAGCGCAATGCCTGCATCGGCATCAAACACGCTGGTGCACACCTCGCCACGGAAGTCGGTCGAGACCACTTTGTCGGTGGTGTAGCCCAGCACGCCTTTGAGCGCGCCTTCGCTTTGCGCTTTCATCTCGGCGCAGATTTCGGCATAGGTGGCAGGGGTGTCCAGCTCGGCCGTCAAGTCCACCACCGACACGTCCGACGTGGGCACACGAAAAGCCATGCCGGTCAGCTTGCCTTGGATGGCCGGGATCACCACGCCCACCGCCTTGGCTGCGCCCGTGCTGCTGGGGATGATGTTTTCCAAGATGCCACGCCCGCCGCGCCAGTCTTTGTTGCTCGGGCCATCCACGGTCTTTTGGGTGGCGGTGGCCGCGTGCACGGTGGTCATCAGGCCGCGCTTGATGCCCCATTTGTCGTTGAGCACCTTGGTGATGGGGGCCAGCGCGTTGGTGGTGCAGCTGGCGTTGCTGATGATGGCTTGCCCGGCATATGAACCATGGTTGACGCCGTACACAAACATGGGTGTGTCGTCTTTCGACGGCGCCGAAATCACCACCTTCTTGGCGCCTGCGGCCAGGTGCTTGCCCGCGCCGTCTTTGTCGAGGAACAAACCTGTGGCTTCGATCACCACATCGGCGCCGACCTCGTTCCATTTCAGGTTGGCCGGGTCGCGCTCTTGCGTCAGGCGAATTTTTTTGCCGTTCACCACCAGGGTGTTGCCTTCCACGGCCACGGTGCCCTTGAAGCGGCCATGCACGCTGTCGTACTGCAGCATGTAGGCCAGGTACTCGGGTTCGAGCAAGTCATTGATGCCGACAATCTCGACGTCGTTGAAGTTCTGCACCGCAGCGCGCAGCACCATGCGGCCGATGCGGCCAAACCCGTTGATACCGATTTTGGTGGTCATGTCTGTGTCTCTTTCCTTGGGCGTGTGGGATGCGAACGCGCTTTTTTGTGAGCGCAACCGCTGATGTAACCATGGTATGACAAATATGTAATTAAATTACAAACCTGAGAAAATACAAGGGTTTGTTTTGGTTTTGTAACTCGTTGCGGAACGTGCGGAACGTCACTGTAGTTGCTCTTTTGCGTCATTGAAGTTGCTAGTTTTCATTGCGCAATCAGGTGTTTGGGGGCAATTCAAGTGATGTCGAAAGGCATTGTGGTCTTGACCCCGTAACCCAGCACCGTTCGTCAAGACTGGCGAGCTGGTTCCAGCTGCTGCGTCCACACTTTGATGTTCAAGAGATTCCCTTCTACGCCGTGATGCTGCAAGAGCGGCACCGGCTGCCCAAGATTCGGGCTTGTGTGGAATTTTTTGGGGGGTATTTGGAGGCTATTCGTTCCCCACGATGAATGGATCGCAGATGCATGTACTGGGCCAATAGCCACCTCTGTCAGACTGGCGAAAGCTTCTGTGTAGAATATAGGGCTAGGCATAGCCTACGAGGTTACCCACTTTGGTAGCCGACAAGAGCCCGCGAAAGCGGGCTTTTGCTTTTCTAGAAGCAGGAATACTTGATTCCCTGCAACCCATTCGCTTGAGTGCAATGGGCATCCAGTAGCTTTCCATTGGACTTCAAAAGGCCATATACGCGGTCATCGTGCACATAACCGCCGCGACAAATGGGCCATAACACCAAATCTGCAAGCTGCATGAGCTGGGAACCTTTCGTCCTCACGGCAAACTCGAAAAGTGTTGGTCTCAGTTGATCTGCTGGCATTGGTTGGTACTTGGCAGAGGTCTCTGAGTTGAAGGGTTGCCCTTCATTTCTCATCTCGTCAAAGTACACCTTGAGCTGCTGCTCGGTGACTTTGTCACTGCGCTCAACATACACTCTCATACGCGCACCATGATGCAAGGCGTATTTGGCTGCTCGCTCAACTGCGATGTGGAATGCTGTCTTGCATAGCTTCCAGCGTCTTGGGCCGTATTGCTCAAGATAGCGCTCGTTGTAGCCTGGCCGATGAACTACGCAGCCGGTCACCACGATGGGCAAGTCAGCCATCATTGCTGACAAATCTTCGTAAAAAGCCGTAAGTGACGTCTCGTCAAGCTGTGACAACCAACGAAAACGCCCCGTTTTGTTGCGAATGTCATAAGACCTGAGTGGGTTATCCCCCATCTGTGGCCAACGTAAACGGAAAGCGTCCATTGCGGCCTCGATGCCGGATTTATCTGACGCTTTCACCAGAACGCCACCGATGCCGAACCAATCAGGGGCATATGCTTGCTGGCGTGGGTGGCGATCCGGATCTCGGGAACCGGATTCATCCATATAAAGCAAAATTTCAGGTTTACGCGGTTGCATTGACCAATGCTAACCGGGGATTTGGGTACTTTTTAGCAATAGCCCGTCTAAAAGAATCCGACACTTGTCCGAAGCACCGCTCAATTTGGAGCCAATTGCAGCGTTCCACTATTTCAAGCTGAGTAATTGAAATACGCAGACTCACCGTAGTCATAAACTGATACCGAGTTGCCGGTGACCGTTTCGCTGTAGTGATGTCCGTCGCCATAGTCGTATCCTGTAGAGCTGTATCCGTTCATCTGCAGGGATACATGGCTACTTCGGCCGTAGTCGAAAAAATTTCCGTTTGACCCAGAAAAATGGCATCCGCGGTCGCAGTCGTATAACGCCACATTTCCACCTTGAGCAGTCCCTGAAATCTGTATGTATCGGGATTGCGAGTAGTCATAGATTGAACCAACATTGCTGCGGCCTTTGATCAGACTTGTCGCCGCAGCTGCAACTAACGCTCGTGTGTTTGGCTGCATGGTGTGACCTGTTTCAAATGGCTTCGACTAGCTCAAAATGAACTTGGCGTTTCCATACGGAAAGCACGACGACGCTTGGCATTCCCCCAAATCAGTAGACAAATAATGATGTCAAAACTGAATTGGAGAATTTGAAATGCAAAGGTCGAAATACACAGCCGACTTCAAGTCTGAGGCTGTCAAGCAGTTGGTGGACAAGGGCCAGACGGTCGTCGATGTTGCCCTCACGCCTAGGATCAGGCGAAGGGGGTTTGTACAACTGGGTTCGCAAGTCCAAGGTCGCTGATGGTGTTCCGTTGGGAGACATGTGAGCGATGCAGGCCGAAGTGGCCAAACTCAAGGCTGAGTTAAGGCGCACCACTGAGGAGCGCGACATCCTAAAAAAGGCCGCAGCGTACTTTGCAAAACAGTCCGGGTGAAGTACGCGTTCATTCAAGCCCACCGATCCGAATTCAAACTCACCAGCATGTGCCGAGTCCTCAGGGTTAACCGCAGTGGCTTCTATGCCAGGCTGCACGAGCCGTTATCGCCTTGTGCCAAAGTCAACGAGGGGTTAACTCTCAAGATCCAAGAGTTCTATGACCAGAGTATGGGTATCTACGGCAGTCCACGCATCTTCTGTGACCTGCGTGAAGCAGGGGTGGCTTGGGGGAATGCCAAAGTAGCAACTTCAATGACGTTCCGCACTCCTCAAAGCCTTCGTGTGCAGGCCAACAGACCGCGCGGTGCTTCGTGGAAAGAATGGGCCAGTAGATCAGGTGCACTTGATTTGCAAGTCCGAACACTCTCCCATTTTTTGAAAGTTACTTCCATGTCACTCAACGAAATCAAAACACACGACACCTCCACTGCTGTGACACCCCAGCAGCACCACACGCAAGCGGCTGAGCATTTTGAGCACGCTGCCAAGTCACACAAAGAAGTGGCCAAGCTGATCGGTGCCAATGACCACAAAGCGGCACAAGCGCACACCTTGGTGGCCAAAGAGCACACTGTCAAAGCCCAAGAGCATGTGGCGGAAGCCGCCAAGAAATCCGCAGTCGTTGCCAAGTAATTGGTGAACGCCTGAGGGCCAGAGCCGTTTGCACCGCAAGGAGCAAACGGCTTTTTCGATGGCCTCTTGCGTGACAGGCCGCAGCGCCAACAGCGCAGACAATCTGGTCACAGAACTGGAAGGAATGCGGCATGGCGGGAGCACTCAATGGACTGCGGATCCTGGACTTGACCAGTGTGCTGATGGGGCCGTTTGCCACGCAGCTCATGGCCGACATGGGCGCCGATGTGGTCAAGATCGAGTCGCCTGCGGGCGACACTGTGCGGGGCATTGGCCCCATGCGCCACGCGGGCATGGGCGCGATTTTTTTGCATGTGAATCGCAACAAGCGCAGCTTGGTGCTGGACCTCAAAAAGCCCGAGGGCTTGAACGCATTTTTTGAGCTGGTCAAAACCGCCGACGTGGTGGTCTACAACATCCGGCCTCAGGCCATGCAGCGACTGGGCATTAGCTACGAACGCCTCCAAGCCATCAATCCGCGCATCATTTACGCAGGCCTGTATGGCTACAGCGAAAAAGGCCCTTATGCGGGCAAGCCCGCTTACGACGATTTGATCCAGGGTGCGGCTGCGGTGCCCAGCCTGGTCAGCTTGGCCAGTGGCGGCGAGCCTCGCTATGTGCCGCTCACGCTGGCGGACCGCACGGTGGGCCTGATGGCGTCCAACACGATCTTGGCGGCGGTGATCGCCCGCTACCAGACCGGGGTGGGGCAAGCGGTCGAAGTGCCGATGTTCGAGACCATGGCGCAATACGTGCTGGGTGAACACATGGCCGGGGCCACCTTTGAGCCCGCCTTGGGCCCAACGGGTTACCCCCGCTTGCTGGTGCAAGAGCGCCACCCCTACCCCACCCTGGACGGCCATGTGTGTGTCTTGATCTACACCGACCGGCAGTGGGAGACGTTTTTGGGCTTGATCGGAAAGGCCGAGTTGTTCCGACAGGACCCGCGTTTGGCCAGCATCGGTGCCCGCACGCTGCACATCAACGACCTGTACCGCATGGTGGCCGAGGCCATGGCCACGCAGACCACCGAAGTCTGGATGGCCCGACTCAACGACGCCGACATCCCCTGCATGCCCATGCACGACGTGGACAGCTTGCTGCAAGACCCGCACCTCTTGGCGGTGGGCATGCTGCAGCCAGTGGCGCACCCCACAGAGGGTCAGGTGACCGAGATCGGTGTGCCCATCAGCTTTTCAGGCACACCCACTTTGCCAGTGCAAAAGCCTGCGCCGCAGCTGGGGCAGCACAGCGCGCAGATTTTGCAAGAAGCGGGCTTGACCGACGCTGCGATCCAAGAGCTGCAGCGGCTGGGCGTGACCAACCGCTGAAGGTCTTTATTCGGCCTTGGCGCCGGAGTCTTTGACGGCCTTGGCCCAGCGGGGCATCTCTGTGCGCAGGTGCGCCGCGTATTCGGCAGGTGTGCCACCCAAAATCTCTGCGCCTTGCGCGGCCAGGCGTGCACGCAAATCCGGGTTGGCCAGTGCCTTGTTCACTTCGGCGTTGAGTTTTTGAATGATGTCGGCAGGTGTGCCCGCAGGCACCACCACGCCTTGCCAAGCGGCGGCATCAAAACCGGGCAGGCCCGATTCGGCCAGCGTGGGCAAGTCGGGCAAGAGGCTCGATCGCTTGCTGCTGGTCACGGCCAAACCGCGCAAGCGGTTGTCGCGCACATAGGGCAAGACGGTGTTGATGGTGTCGATCATGAATTGGGTTTGCCCCGCCGCCAGATCCACCAGGCCCGGTGCACTGCCTTTGTAGGGGATGTGCTGGGTCTGCACACCCGTTTGTGTGGACATCATCGCGCTGGCCAGGTGGGTGATCGTGCCTGTGCCCGACGAGCTGTAGTTGAGCGCCCCAGAGCGTGCTTTGGCCAGGTCCAAAAACTCTTTCACCGAACGTGCGGGCAGCTGCGGGTTGACCACCAGCACCATGGGCACACTGGCCGTCAAGACCACGGGCGCGAAGTCTTTCAAGGTGTCGTAGTTCACCTTGCCGTACAAGGCCGGGCCGATCACGATGGCCGAGGTGTTGTAAAAAATCGTGTACCCATCGGGTGCGGCTTTGGCCGCCATCTCGGCCGCGATGTTGCCGCCTGCGCCGGGCTTGTTGTCCACGATGACTTGCTGACCGAGTTGGTCGGACAGGCGCTGCGCCAGCACCCGCGACACCAGATCGGTGGGGCCGCCGGGCGGGAAGGCGATGATCATGCGAACAGGGCGCGTTGGCCAGCTTTGCGCCCAACCACTGCTGGCCAGGACGGCCAGCAACAGGCCCGTCAAAAGACGACGACAAGATTTCATGCAGCTACTCCTCAGGTATTGAATTGGTCGAGCACTTGGCCAGGCCCGTGGGGGTGGTCTACGTAGTTCTGACCGTCGTGAACTTTGACGCCATTGACCCACACGCCATGCACGCCTGTGGCTTCGCGCACCATGCGCGTGCCGCCTGCAGGCAAGTCGTTGCGCGGCAGGGGTTTGGAGATGCCCACGGTGGCCGGGTCAAACAGCAGCAAGTCGGCGGGCAGGCCCACCTGCAAGCGACCGCGCTCGGGAATGCGAAAACGGTCAGCCGGTTCACTGGTCAGGCGGCGAATGCCTTCAGCCAAGGTGAAGTGCCCTGTGTCGCGCACCCAGTGCGCCAAAAAGTACAGGCCAAAGCCCGCATCGCACATGTAGGTCAGGTGCGCGCCCGCGTCCGACAACGTGATGACGCCCGCCGGGTGTTTGAGCGAGGGGGCCACGCCATCGTCGTCGTTGTTGAAAAACTTGCCCACGAAATGGGTGCCCAAGTCTTCCGACAAGGCCAGGTCAAAGAACACATCCAC